>JACPFE010000411.1 GCA_016183145.1 Deltaproteobacteria bacterium
AATTGCGCTCGCTCGTCGGCGAGCGTTATGTCCTCGTCGAAAAGGAAGACGTCATCGTCTACGAGCAGGACGGTTCGATTTTCCAAGTCATGCCGGAGATTGTCGTTATTCCCAGTAATGTTGATGAGGTGGCGGGGGTGGTGAAAGCAGCGCGGCGCGCCGGCGTTCCCGTTGTTCCGCGCGGCTCGGGCACCGGACTTGCGGGCGGCGCCGTACCGGCTGAGGGCGGCATCGTTCTATCGCTGGCACGTTTAGATCGCATTTTGAAAATCGATTTGCAAAATCGCATCGCCATCGTCGAGCCCGGCGTGATCAACCTCGATATCACGAAAGCCGTGGCCAAGGACGGCTTCTTCTACGCGCCGGACCCCAGCAGCCAGGCCGCCTGCTCGGTCGGCGGTAACGTCGCGAACAATTCCGGCGGACCGCACACGCTCGCCTACGGTGTCACGACCAATCACGTTCTCGGTATTGAAGTAGTTTTAGACGACGGCCAGATCATCTGGTTGGGCGGCGAAGTTCCAGACACACCGGGCTATGACCTCTGCGGCATATTCGTCGGCTCCGAGGGTACGATGGGGATCGTCACAAAAGTCGCCGTGAGACTCATGCAAACGCGTGAGTCGGTGCGCACACTGCTCGCCGTCTTCGATCAAATGGATCATGCCACGCAGACCGTCGTCGACATCACGGCGGCGGGGATCATTCCCGCCGCGCTGGAAATGATGGACCGCACGACGATTGAAGCGGTGGAGCTAGGAGCACCCGTGGGACTGCCGCGCGATGCCGAGGCGGTTCTCATCGTCGAGGTGGAAGGAGTGCGCGAGCAGACCGAGAGGTCCGTCGAGATGGCGCGCGCAATCTGCCAACGTAACGGCGCACGCGACGCCCGGGCGGCGCGCGACGAAACCGAACGCCAGCTTCTATGGAAGGGGCGCAAGGGCGCCTTCGGCGCTATGGGCGCCCTGGCGCCGAACTATTATGTCCAGGACGGCGTGGTGCCGCGCAGCCAACTGCCGGAGATGATGCGGCGCATCGCCGCGATCAGCAAACAATTCAATCTGCGCATCGCCAACGTTTTTCATGCCGGCGATGGCAACCTGCATCCGAACATTCTCTTCGACATGCGCACGCCCGGCGAACTGGATCGGGTCATCGAGGCGGGCGCGGCCACGCTGCGCGCCTGCATCGAGCTTGGCGGCAGCATTACGGGCGAGCATGGCGTCGGCCTGGAGAAAAAAGCCTACATCGGTCTTTTGTTCAACGAAGCCGACCTCGACGCGATGGCACGCATCCGCAAGGTCTTCGATCCTGACGGCCGCTTCAATCCGGCAAAACTTTTTCCCACGCCGATTAGCTGCGGCGAAGTGCGCATGCAGCCGGCGAACATTCCGGCGGGGTTGTGGATTTGACCCCTACCTCTTTCCTCCCCCGCTCGCGGGGGAGGATGAAGGAGGGGGATGGAGACACGAGACCCGAACCCTGAGACTACGAAAGGCCACGATTGGAACTGACGCACACCACAACCGTAACCGCCGATAATGCCAAGGTGCCGAGTTTGGACCTTCCCGAGCTCTACCGCTGCGTTCACTGCGGTCTTTGTCTGAACCAGTGCCCGACGTACCGCGTCCTGCGCCTGGAGCCTGAATCGCCGCGCGGCCGGATCCATCTGGTCAAAGCCGCGGCCGATGGGCGGATCGAGCTCAATGAGCGCTTCGAAGAGCATCTCTATCTTTGCCTGCTCTGCCGCGCCTGCGAAAGCGCCTGCCCTTCCGGCGTACAGTATGGTCACATCGCCGAAAAGGCACGGGAAATGATCGGTCCGCCGGGGTCAAAGCTCGCGCGTTCCGTGTTGAGCTTTGTCTTTACTCGGTTGCTCCCTTATCCGAGACGTCTCAGAACGGCCGCTGGATTCTTGCGCCTCTATCAGCGCACAGGTCTGCAACGATTCATGCGGCTCTTTCTTCCGGCCAAACTAAGAGAAATGGACTCGATGCTACCCGTTATCCCGCGCCGTTTCTTCGAGCCGCAGGCAAGCATTCTTCCGGCGGTCGGCGCGCGCCGCGCCAGAGTCGCGATGCTGAATGGCTGCGTCATGCCGCTTTTGTTCGGCGACGTCAATGAAGCGACCGTGGGCGTGCTGCGGCACAACGGCTGCGAAGTCGTATTTCCCAAAGACCAGATCTGCTGCGGCGCGTTGAATACTCACAACGGCGAAAGTGTCGCGGCGAAGATGATGGCCCGGCGAAACATCGATGCTTTTCTTGAAGCAGGCGTGGAGACAGTCATCGTCAACGCCGCCGGTTGCGGCGCGGCGATGAAAGAGTATGGCCATCTGCTGCGCGACGATGCGGCCTATGCCGAGAAGGCGAAACGCTTCAGCGCGTTAGTCAAAGACGCCGGCGAATTCCTCGCTAGCCTCGGCCTCGTCGGCAAACTGGGCAGCTTGGAAATGACCGTGACCTACCAGGACCCCTGCCATCTCGCCCACGGCCAGCGCGTGCGCGCTCAGCCGCGCAAATTGCTGGAATCGATCCCGGGACTCAAACTGGTCGAAATGGAGGCTTCCGACCGCTGTTGCGGCAGCGCGGGGATTTATAACATCACCCACTCAGGCATGTCACAGCATCTGCTCAAAGAGAAGATGGAATCGGTATCGGCGACTCAAGCCGAGGCCGTCGTCGCGCCCAATCCGGGCTGCATGCTGCAGCTACGCTACGGCGCGCAGCGATATGGGCCCGAAGTAAAAATCTATCACCTCATGGACCTGCTCGACCGCGCCTATCACAGCGCGGCGGAGCCGCAAGCAAAATGAGAAAAATCGGATTCACCACGAAGGCATGGTTCGACGTTGCTCACCACAGGCTCCGGACACGAAGTTCCCCCTCCTTCCTCCTCCCCCGCGAGAGACTGTGTCTTAATGTCATTCTGAGGCGAAGCCGAAGAATCTCGCCTTCGCAACATCCTGAAAATGCGAGATGCTTCGCGCTGCTCAGCATGACATTCTCGGAATTGCACCTATTGCGACACAGTCTCCGAGCGGGGAAAGAGGTGGGGGGAATTTGCGCGAGTTGCGCAAACTTGCCGTTTTAGTAGTACAGAGCGGAAGTGGCGAAATGAAATCAACCGTCGATCAACTGGC
>JACPFE010000412.1 GCA_016183145.1 Deltaproteobacteria bacterium
TGTCCTGAGCCGAGTCGAAGGGACGCCAAGGCGCAAAGTGACACTCGGTGTCATTTCGACCGAAGGGAGAAATCTTTCTTAGATCCCTCGCATTCGCTCGGGATGACGGGCCTCGGCCCGTCACCTTGGCGCCTTTGCGCCTTTGCGGGAGACATGGTTTTTCCGATCTCGTCTTCGTTTCTGAATTTCGAAAAACTTTGGCTAGGCTCAACCCCGAGGTGACTCAATTGGTTTGGGATAGGTTTTGATCTTGGTGATTCTCAAGCCGCTCGAAGTCCAGCCGAGATCATAACCCACGGTCTCGCCTTCTCTTAGATCCGCAGGCGTCTTGGCCTCGCCAAAAAGAATGACCAGCTCATAAGAAAAGGTTAGCTCGCGCCCGCTCTCGGTGCGAACGATCCCGGTGTTATTGGACGGGAAAAGCTTGGTAATGACCCCATGATGGTACTGGTCGCTTGGCTCCACCATCTGTGGTTTTTCATCGGTTTCGCTCATGGTCCAAAGAACACCGAACGAATTATAGCGGATGTTTCTGGTTCGCGATCCGGCCTTGAAGCTGCATGAGACCATCGAGCACCGCTTCAGGCCGCGGCGGGCAGCCGGGGACGTAAACATCCACCGGTATGATTCGATCGATCCCTTGCACCGTGGCGTAGTTGTCATAAAAGCCGCCGCTGGCGGCGCAAGCCCCGAATGCCATGACCCACCTGGGTTCAGACATTTGCTCATAAACTCGCTTTAGCACCGGCGACAATTTGTGATTGACCGTTCCGATAACCATCAGCAAGTCGGCCTGGCGCGGGCTAAAACGAGGCAAAAGCGCGCCGAAGCGGTCGATGTCGTAGGGCGACATCGAGAGCGACATATACTCCATGGCGCAACAAGCGGTCGCGAACGGATAGGGGAACAGAGAATATTTTCGCGCCCAGCCGACGGCCTTATCCAAGCGCGTGAGCACAACGCTCTCCGCGAGTAGAGTGTCCGGGGCGGATTGGGATTCAACTATGGGATTAGCCATATTCGTGTCACAGCTACGACGGCTCTGAAGAAGCGCTGCCGCTAAACCAAAGATTACAACGATTTTTCCCGACAAACAAACGCCGGCCACGTTTCCTGACGCGCCGGCTCATTCCCTCGGCGAGATTCCGGCGCCAAGTAAACGAGTCTCTTCGCATTATTTCGTCGCCTGTTACCAGTTTAATTAAAAGCCACTCCTTTCAAAGAAGCCTTTCTTGTCCAACCGTTCGACAAACGAGCCATCTACAAAAGATGCTGGATTCACCCCTTTAGGCGCTTAAAATTGAAATTCGATGCGAACAGAAATATACAACTCAAGTCTGGCAATTCACGCAATCCAACGCCAGCGTACGACTTTCGACCCTGGTCGTCTGCATATGGGTGCTGGTCCGGCCTGGGATAAATGCCGATTTCACGCCCTTGCCACCCGCCACAATTATCCAGATATCCTCCGGCCGATCAACAACGGGCAGTTCCCGAAAGCCGGAGTTCTGGAACCACATAGGCCGTCGTTTGGCTAACAGTTCAAGATTGTCCTCAGATATTTTGTCATGCGGGATGCGCGCTCTGGTAAAAAGTTCTTGGCGAATGCTTTTTTTCGAATAGCCTCCCGCTGAAAGTGTGGCGGCGTGTTCCGGACAAATAATCAGGAGCGCTTCGCTCGAGGTCACTCCGCTGGTGGCTCCCCCCATCATGGAAAGTGCCATCGTCATGATAATGCCCTTGGCGGTTTTACTCGCCTCGTCGATGATGCTGTGCACTCCGCTGCATCCAACGACACTGACAGCATCCATCTCGTGCTTCAATCCGCGCTCCACATGAAGCGGTTCCCAAGGATTCTCCTCCTCGTTTTCACCAATGCAGAAAGTATATTTGGCAGGTTGACCGAGGGTTGCCTTGTCGTAGATGCCGGGCGTTGCGCCGCCGATATTGGTTAGGACAAGCCTAATGGCTCTTCCGATCGTCGAATTGGCGCGCCAACCCTGCCCCAAGACGTTGCTCGAATAGTTGATCTCCAATGCATTCCTGCACGGCCCATTGACGATAATGAGCGGAGCAACGTTGCCCGTGGTCGTTTGAACTCCATTAAGATTGAAACCAGGCTGGAGTAATCCTTTCACGGCGGCGATCACGACGGGAAAGTACTCGGGCAAACAGCCAGCCATGACCGCGTTGGCGGCAATCTTTTCAATCGTGGCAATCCCATTGAGCGGAGGAACGATGCCAAGTCTTTCGTTTTTGTCAAAGCCACTCGTTTTAATCATCTCGCCAACTGCCTCACCCGTTGGCGGCAGGACCGGCAGGCCGTCGGTCCAACCTTTTTTTGCCAGGTATTGAAACATTCGAACGGGACTTTCTGGGACTGCCAGCGATTGAGGCTTAGACTCTCGGTTATCAGCCGGCTTCAGGGAATCATCGTTGCGCACAGGCGCGCCGGTGAGGGCTGCAATAATCGATTCGATATTTGATTCGGCTAAGGATCTTAGCGAATCAA
>JACPFE010000459.1 GCA_016183145.1 Deltaproteobacteria bacterium
AGGCGCGTGCCGCGATGCTGTCCGATTATCGCCGGGTTGGGGAAAAAACGAAAGTCTAAAGCAAGAATTTGTTGTTTCGGCGAGCCTAGTCGAATTGGCGGGTCGATTTGCATAGGTCGGTAATATCCGTTATCTCCAAGATCATCGCCTTCGTCTTCGGAGCACAACTTGGTTTCGACGAACTCTGCCGCGCGCCCGCAAAATAGCCCCCGTCCTGAAAAGAGAGTCTCCTTCGCCGCCCTTCAGCATCGCGATTTCCGCTGGTTTTTCTTCGCGACGATGCTGGCGATGATGGCGGACAATATCGAACATGTGATCAGTTACTGGCTGTTGTTTCAAAAGTTTGAATCGACGGTGCTCGCCGGCTTTGCGGTGATCAGCCACTGGCTGCCGTTTCTTCTGCTTTCGGTTTACTTCGGCGCGCTGGCTGACCGCCACGACTGCCGCAAGCTTATCCAGATCGCGCAGGTTATGTATATGGCGGTCTCGGCGGCCTGGGCCATTCTGTTCTTCACCGATACCATCGAAGTTTGGCACGCCTGCGTGTTGCTCGTCATTCACGGCGTCGCGGGCGTGTTCTGGACTCCAGCCGAGATTCTGTTGATACACGATATCGTCGGCTCGGATGATCTGCCGAGCGCGGTGCGTTTGAATGCGACCAGCCGGCAGTTAGGCATTCTCTTCGGGCCGGCGGTGGGCGGCGGCTTGATGTTATGGCTCGGAGCGCCCTCCGGTTTGTGGGTGAACGCGCTCATTTATTTGCCGTTCACAATCTGGTTGGCGGTGGTGCCTTACACGGGACACACTCGCGAGGGCGCTTCGGCACGGCGAGCTCTGCGTTGGTGGGACGCCGTCGGCGTGCTTCAAGAGGTGTGGCAGAACCGGCCGATCATTACGATGATTTTGCTTGGCGGCGCGGCGTCCTTTTTTGTCGGCAACGCGTTCCACGCGAATATGCCCGAGTTCGCCCACGACCTCGGCACCGAGAAGGCGGATATCGCCTACAGCGCGTTGCTGGCGGCCAACGCGGCGGGTTCCGTGGCCGGCGGATTTCTGCTCGACGGCAAGGAGTGGCTGCCGCCGACCGTAAAGTCGGCGATCCTGTGCGCCATCCTCTGGTGCGTCATCATGACCGGTTTCGCTTTTTCCACCAGCTATGTTTTGTCATTGGCCCTGTTATTTTTCGGCGGGGCGCTCAACCTGGCGTTCTACTCCATCGCCCAGACCATCGTGCAATTGCTCGCGCCGGTGGAGTTGCGCGGACGATTGATAGGTCTATTTTCCATGTCGGCTTTCGGCCTGCGAGCCTTCAGCGGCGTGACCGTCGGGGTGGTCGGCGGTCTGATCGGCATTCACTGGTCGTTGGCCGTGAGCTCGATGGTGTTGCTGGCCGTTTCGGTGGCGCTGTTTGCATTCGCCGCGCAGAGACGGATGGACTAAAAGCTGGCTTGAACGGGGCTCGCAGTAGCATCCATGAGTGATCAACCCAACAGGTCAGCATCCTCTGTTTCCGACAAAAGAGTCGCCTTCGCGGCGCTGCGCCATCGCGACTACCGGCGATACTTTTTCGTCATCATGCTGTCGCAGATGGGGGACAACATCGAGCATGTCATCAGTTACTGGCTGCTGTTCCAGAAATTTCACTCGCCGGTGCTTGGCGGCTTCGCCGTTATCAGTCATTGGACGCCGTTTCTATTCTTTGCCGTTTACTTCGGCGCGCTGGCCGACCGGCACGACTGCCGTCGGGTTCTGCAAGCCGCCCAACTGTTGTTCGCCGGGGTCTCGCTCCTGTGGGCGATCCTATTTTTTACCGATTCGATTCAGGTCTGGCACGCCTGCGTTCTTCTGGTCATCCACGGCATGGCGGGCGTGCTGGGCGGACCGGGGAGCCAACTGATCATTCACGATATCGTCGGGCGCGAGTTTCTCCAGAGTGCGGTGCGGCTCAATTCCACCGGACGCAACATCGCGACGCTTTTTGGACCGGCGGTGGGCGGTACGACAATGCTGCTCTTTGGCGCGCCCATGGGACTATTCATCAACGCTCTGATGTATCTGCCGATGATCTTCTATATGTTTATTTTGCCCTATACCGGCCACGGCCGCGATGATGCCGGCAGCAGCAAGCCGCCGCGCTTCAGCTTAAGCGGCGTGATCAGGTTGATGCGGGAAACGGCGGCTAATCCGGCGATTGTTTCGATGATTCTATTGGGCGGCGCGACATCGCTGCTGGTCGGTAACGCCTTCCAAGCTCAAATGCCTGAGTTTGCCCACGACTTCGGCCACGACAAGCAAGACTGGGCTTACAGCCTGCTGCTCGGCGCCAACGCGGCGGGGGCGGTTTTTGGCGGTCTGCTGCTGGAAGGCACCGGCCTGTTGAGACCGAGCGCCCGCACCGCAACCCTTTGCGCGATCCTCTGGTGCGTGACGATTATCGGTTTCGCCGCATCGACGAGCTATCCGCTGGCGATCGCGCTGCTCTTCGGCTCGGGGTTTCTCAATCTCACTTTTCTTTCCATGGCGCAAACGCTCGTGCAGCTCAGAGCGCCGACGAACCTGCGCGGGCGGCTGATCGGCCTGTTCAACATGTCGAACAGCGGCCTCAAGGCGTTCAGCGGCGTCACCGTCGGCGTCATCGGCGGGCTGATCGGCATCCACTGGTCGCTCGCCATCAGCGCGATGATATTATTGGCAGTGACCGTCGCACTGTTTGCGTTAGTGATTTCGGGAAGGGGTGGCGAGGAGGCGCGATAATTTACCCTCCTTCGCAAAAGGCCACGGGTGTAAACCCGTGGATGAATGCGAGGTGGGTACCCTCCGTAGCCTTGGCGAAGGAGGGTACGCTTCGGGGGGTTCCGCCCCGCGAAGCGTGTGTAGCGATGCCACGGCCGTAAGGCCGTGGGGCTCCACCACGAAGATCCCAGCGCGGCAGAGCCGCAACCAAATTGGGAATATCTCTCGCAAAGGCGCAAAGGGAAAACATTGTCATTTCGAACGAAGAGAGAAATCTTTCCTAGATCCCTTGCATTCGCTCGGGATGACAGGCTTTTGGCCTGTCACTTAGCGTCTTGGCGACTTGGCGAGAGGAATGTCCGAATCCAAGAGTTTTCGACTCCCAGGAAATTTGCGCAAGCGGTGAAAACTTTCAACTGTAGTACGAAGGAGAATTTTTGGCGCAAAGGCGTGGTTCGACCCTTCGACTCAGGGTCATCCTGAGGGAGATCGAAGGATGAGTAACATTGA
>JACPFE010000424.1 GCA_016183145.1 Deltaproteobacteria bacterium
GTGCGCACGTCGCGGCTGACGGCGCAAAGTTAGGTTCGTCTCACCAGGCGGGCGGCAGCGGACGCGCTTGGATACTTTCCGATGACCTGCAACGCCTGCCGCTCAAACAATCGCTCGCTGTTGTTGAGGTCTAATATTCGCGCGGTGACTTCGCCCACGTCTGAGAGCGCAATAATGGTTACACCAACGAGGGCAAAATGATCCGCCCAGAGGTCCGTGCGAGGATTGAAAAATCGAACGAAGGCACCGGTACGCTGGACAAGGGATCCCACGTCACTGCCTTTCGACCGATTGCAAAACGCACAAGCATACGCCAAATTTTCAGCTTCGGTTTGACCGCCATGTTTTTCACTGATGATGTGGTCTACTTCACAACCAAAGAAGGTGTCTTCTTCGTGTATAAGACAGTACTCGCAGAGGAAATCTACCCGTGTTGCCACGAGCTGGCGCAAGGCCGCGTTAATGTAGCTGCTCATCAGCCAGATGGGCACGGGCCCTAGCTTTGGCCAAGCGCATCAGATGCTCTAATTGGAGATACTGATTGAGTTCTGAGGACTCTTCTGAAGATAAACCGTTGGTTTTCTCGCGATGGATTAAATCGGCAACTCGAGCCTTCACCTCTTCTGAAGGCTGAAAGGCGATGACCCGCTTCGGGGTCGTCCCCGCGGCAATGAAGTCGATGATTTCTTCGTAAGCTCGAGTCATGGACCTACTCTAGCACCTTACGAGTTGCCGTGCCACCAATAACCGAAGGTGATGGGCTTCGAAACCCGGTGATCGAATATCAAGTCCATTGTACGGGGAATTCCGATCCTGTCAGCCTTCACCTCATCTTAAACGACGGCGGCACCACCTCATCGACGCTCTTTCCCGTCCAGTGCCATTTGGGGACGCTGTCCCAGATCTGTTCGCCCTTGGCTTGAACTTTTTCCAGCAGCTCGTCCTCATTCAGGCGCAGATACTTGCCGTTGTCCACCAGCGTCTCGCCGTCGACGATGACCGTGCGCACGTCGCGGCTCACGGCGGTTTCCATCAGCGAGCGGATCGGATCGCGCACGGCGCCGAAGGCGATGTCTCTTAGGTTTACGATGGTGATGTCCGCCTTCGCCCCCTTTTGGAGCCGCCCCAGATCGTCGCGTCCGAGCATCTTCGCGCCGCCCAGAGTGACGGCGTTAAAAACGTCGCGCGGGTGGCCGGCGAGAAAACTCTTGTCGGCGAGGCGCGAAGCGAGCGCAGCGTAGCGCATGTCGGAGATAATATCCTTGGGAAAGGTATCGGTGCCGATGCCCATGTTGATGCCGGCTTGGCGATATTTGTCGAATGACTCCATGACGATGCCGAGTTTTAAATATTTAAGCGGGCTGTAAGCCACCGACGCGCCCGAGTCGGCTATGATTTTGAGATCGTCGCCATAGGGATAGGCGAGCCAACTGTGGCCGCTGATGAAGATGCAATGAGAGAGCGATACATCCGGACCGAGAAAGCCGAGCTTGTGCAACAGTTCGATGGGCGTGCAGCGCTCGCGCTGCATGACGGTGTGGAATTCGAAAAGATTGATGGTCGCGTGGATTTGAATGCCCACGCCGATTTCCTGCGCCGCTCTCTTGGTGTCTTTGAGAAGCGCCGGCGTGCAAGAATCGACATGTCCTGGAAAAAGCATCGTCGTCATGCGGCCGTTGCACCCGCCGTTATACTTCTTGGCGAAGTCGACGGCGGCTTTGAGTCCCTGGCTGCCGCGCTCGTCGTCCCAGTCGTACTCCAGCCGCCCCTGGCGGTCGTGAAAAAAACTCACGTTCTTGTAGCTCGGGCCGGTGGCGCAGCGGATGCCGACCTGGTCGACCATGTCGACGTAGCGCTGCGCTTCGGCGCCGGGGCCGCCGATCTCGAATGTCGTGGTCACGCCGCTCTTTAGGACATGGATCAATGAAAAGCGCTGGCCCACGTCGATGTCTTTTAAATGAGCGGCGTGGGCTCCTTCTCGGGTCGGCCCGCCGTGGGCGAGGTAATTCGAAGCGAAAAAATCGGTCTTGGTCGAATCGTTGAGAATATAGTCGCTGGCGTTGATGCCGGAGTGAAAATGCGTGTCGATGAAACCGGGAGAAACAAGGCAGTCCCTGGCGTCGAGCTTGTTATCCACCGGTTGTGAGTAATCTTTTCCGACGAACTCGATTCGATTCCCTTCGAAAACGACGACGCCGTCCTTGAAAATCTCATGCTCCGTACCGTTAAAGCCTACGACGAAACCGCCCTGGATGAGAGTTTTCATTGTTCGTCCTTTCCTACCTGTAGTTTCCCTTTCGGGCCCATTCAAGGTAATGCTCAACGGCGCGCAGGGGATCGTACTCGGGCGTGAAGCCAGTTTCCTCGCGGAGCCGGGAGATGTCGACGCAGGCGTTGATGTCCATCGGCGTCTTGGTCGAAGTGAGCGGTCCCGGTCCGTCGCCCAAGTGGATTTCCGCCTCTGGGAGGGCTCTTCGAATGGCGGCGGCAAATTCACCGATGCTGGTGAGTTTGCCGTAGCCGAGGTTGTAAATCCGCCCGCGCAGCTCGGGACGCTTCAACAAAAGAGCCATCGCCCGCGCCGCGTCCTTGGCGTAGATGAAGTCGTGCGCCTCCGCCGGATCGTAGTCGCCGAGCTCGATGGGCAGCCCTTTGGCGGCCCGCTCGACCATATGTCCCGGCAGGTTTCTGATCCCTTTGTAGAGCGGTCCGTAAACCCGTGTGACGCGAAGTGAGACAGCCTCCATGCCGTACTGCTCGCAATACATCAAGCAAAGGATTTCGCCGGCTTTCTTCGTTCCCGGCACAAACCGGTCGGAGGTGATGAAAAGTTTTTCTTCTTCCTTGAACGGCGTGGTTTGATTCATTCCCTGGTACACCGCCTCGGAGCTGATAAACAGCACGCGGCGAATGTCGGCCCGGCGCGCCGCTTCGAGAACGTTGATCGTTCCGGTCACGTTAACGTCCATCGCATGATAGAGCGTCGTGTCGCCCTTCTCCGATCTCGCCGCGGCGTGCACGATGGAGCTGACGCGAAATTCTTGAATCACCCGCGAGACGCTGTCGAGAGAGGTAATATCCAAGGGCGTAACACTGAGGCATTTACCCAGGAACGGCGCGATCAGCGGTGGCACGCTCGTGTTCCGGTTGCTGGTGAGCAGAACCCGCTCGCCGCCGTCGCACAGGAGCTTTGCCAGGTTGCAACCGAGAAAGCCGAGGCCGCCGGTACCAGAGCAGTGAGCTGCCGTCGAGGGTCGGCCAGGGATGCACGATGAAGACCATGCCCGGCATGATTTCGCTCTGGTTTTGTGGCGAGGGGCGGTCTTCCACCATGTCGATGCCGACGATATGGCCGTATACCGGCATGCAGCCGAGTCCGGAATTTTTGACCGACTGCGCCATCACGGTCATCGGATGGGAGACTTTGTTGCCCGGCTTCAAGTAAGGCAACGCCTCTTTGATCGCTCTCACCGCGCCCTGATGTAGTTTGACCAGCTTCGCGTCGGGCTTGCCAAGGGAAACTGCGCGCGCCAACTGCGTCCAGAAACCGCCGTAGTTGGCCGTGATCTCGGTGAAGACCATACCTTTTTTCTTGATCTTGCGCGCCGACGGCACATAGGCAACGACCTTTGGGCCTTGTGAAATCAGGTTGAAAGTTTTTTCCACTCCCTGGCTCTTGAGCAGAAAGTCGATTCGCGCCATCACGTCCCACTCGGTTTTGCCCGGCTTGATGCCCTTGATCCCCTCGCTGAAAGCGCGGTCCACCAGCGCGGCTGATTTTTTGACCAGCTTGATTTCCTCGGCGGTTCGATAGGCCCGCAGTTCTTTGAGCGCCGGCCCGAACTCAGTCAGCGTCACACCGGGGAACATCTCTTCGAGGCGCTGGCCCCAGAGAAACGGAAAGTTATGCAGTCCGTCGATGCCGAGGGCGGCGCGCTCGGGCTTCTTTTCCTTAAGAACCTCGGTCAAGCTCTGAAAAAAATTATTGCTCAACCGGATGTCGCCGGCCCAGGAGTTTTTTTCGGCGTGCATCGCCTGGAAACGGGACTCGACCAATAGTATCGGCGGCTCCTGGGCGGCGCGAAAAAAGATCAGCACGAGGGGAATGTTGATATTGGGAAAGTCGGTTAGATAACGGAACGCCGCGCCGTCGCCGCGCACGGCGCTGGAACCGCGCGCGATCAGCGCGTCGATCCCTTGCTCCGCCATCCGGCCGCGCAGCGCTCGAAAGCGGGATTCCTTTTCCTTGAGCGAGAGAAACATGACGCGGTTCCCTTTGCGAAATTCGCCGGATTTTCGGTGAGAGTCGTACAATCCTTCGCCGGATTACTTTGGCAGCTCGCCGCCCCAGAGTTCCTTGAAAAATCCGCTCTTCTCCAGGTTGTTGACGAACGAATTAT
>JACPFE010000425.1 GCA_016183145.1 Deltaproteobacteria bacterium
CGGGCAGCCTCAATACCGCCACCTCCGGTTCGGTGACCTCTACCTACAACGCCGCCACAGGTTTGTGGCGGGTGAGCGGCGCGGTTGGCGACGGGAACACATTGCTCGCCGGTGTGACCTTTACCCCTTCAGCCAACTACAACAGCGACTTCACCATTGCCACCAGCGTCGATGACGGGGTGGCAGCGCCGATCACGGGCGTAAAGAGCATGACGGGCATTGCGGTCAACGACGCGCCGGTGCTGACGGGTAACACCCTTACCATCACCGAAGGCGGCAGCGTGGTGCTTTCCGGTAGCGAGCTCTCTGCCACCGATGTGGACAACGCCGCCGCGAGTCTGACCTTTACTGTTTCCAGTGTCGCTGGCGGGCAGTTTGAGTTAGTTTCAAGTCCGGGTGTTGCCATTACCAGCTTCACACAAGCGCAGGTGGGGAGCGGCGCCGTCCGCTTCGTCCATGACGGTGGTGCCGCCGCGCCGAGCTATGACGTGACGGTCTTGGATGGAGCGTTATCTGACGGTCCGGCCGCAGCTACCATCGCTTTTAATAAATTGGGCGGGACCGTCGAGCCCATTCCATTGCCGCCCGTGCCAGGACCGATCACGTCGCCTCCTCCCATAGTAGAGCCACCTTTGGAAACTGTTGGTGTTCCCGTAGAAAACCCGCCGGCCCCCCCCCGGTGAAACCAGCATAGGCGAGACGGACAATGCGCCCTCGCCTTCGACGCCTTCAGATCTGTTTAATAACGATATCCAAACGCCTGCTAGTGGTCCGGATGTTCTTGTAAGCCCGACTCCCTCAAAACCAGTTCCAAAACCATCCAACGAAAACCAGCAGGCAACCTCGCCTCGAAATGACGCCCCATCGCTTACGCTGAATTCGGAGCTGGAAGAGATGGTGACCGGAAAGCTGGCAAGCGGCGATTTGAGTACGGTCATTGACGTCAGCGGGTTCGTTCAGGGGTTGAACAAGCTGCGCGAGGAAGTTCTCGAAGAGACCGTTTTGGAAAAACTCGTCGTCGGCTCCACGGCGACCGTCACCACCGGTTTCTCGATCGGTTACGTGTTGTGGCTGGTGCGCGGTGAGGTCTTGCTCACCAGCCTGCTCGCCTCATTGCCCGCTTGGCGACTGATCGACCCCCTGCCGGTGCTCGCCTTTTTAAACAAGCGGGCGGACGAAGACGAAGACGAAGATGACGACTCCATCGAGGGGGTCGTAAAGAAGGGCGGCGAGACGCCGCAGTCGATGCCGGTTCCAAAGCAACAGGGCGGTGTAAGGTCGGTCAAGTGGCGCATCGTGATGCAACCCACGGATTCGATCTCGGAGGCCAGCTTGTGAAACGTCTTAGCGCAAAGTGCCATATTGCCTTAGGGTTGACTTTTTTAGTAGTCACCATGGTTCTGGTCGCCTTCTACTTGGGCTTTGTACCCGACCGGCTCGGCGCGATCCGCGCCGGCCGCGCCGCCCTCGCCGAGGCGGTCGCTGCGAACAGCTCCGTGTTTATCAGCCAGTCGGACATCCGCCGCCTGGAAGCTAATCTGCGGCTTGTCGTCACGCGTAATTCCGACCTGCTGTCGGCGGCGGTACGACGCTTGGACGGCGAGGGGGTCGTGAAAATCGGCGAGCACGATCGCCACTGGCGCGAATTGGCCAGCGAGCATTCGACTGATTCGCAGCTGCAAGTGCCGATCTGGGCCGGCAAGCAGAAGTGGGGCACGGTCGAACTGCGCTCCCGGCCATTAACGGTGGAAGGTTGGTACGGATTCATATTCGATTCGAGGCTGCACCTGATCTTGTTCATCGCCGGCTGCGGTTTCCCGCTGTTTTATTTTTATCTCGGCAAGATGCTGCGCCAACTGGATCCGTCGCAAGCGATGCCGTCGCGCGTCCGCTCTGCGCTCGACACCATGGTCGAAGGGCTGCTGCTTATCGATGCCAACGAGCGCGTCGTACTGGCCAACCAAGCGTTCGCTTCTACAGTAGGTAAAGCGCCCGAGGAGTTGATCGGTTTGAGCGCCGCCGATTTCAAATGGCTGACCGGCGACGGCGCGCCGCTCGCGCAGGAATCGGCGCCGTGGCTCAAAGCGCTGCGCGAGAAGGCGTTGCAGAAAAATGTCATGGTCTCGCTGCACGACAGCGAGTCGAAGCGCCGGGCGTTTATCGTCAATTGCTCGCCCATCTTCGTCGCCAAAGGACAAACCGGCGGCGTGTTGATCAGCCTCGACGACGTGACCGAGCTTGAGGAGAAAGAGATCGAGCTGCGCCAGTCCAAGGAGGCGGCGGAGGTCGCCAACCGGGCCAAGAGCGAATTTCTCGCCAACATGAGCCACGAAATCCGTACGCCGATGAATGCCATCCTCGGTTTTACCGAGGTCCTCAAGCGCGGCTACGGTCAAAGCGGACAAAACTGGCAAAAGCACCTGCACACGATCCATTCCAGCGGCAAACATTTGCTCGAGTTGATCAACGACATCCTCGATCTATCCAAAATCGAAGCCGGCGGCTTGAAGGTCGAACGAATCCCGTGCGCGCCACACCACATTATCCGTGACGTGGTCCAGGTGCTGTCGGTCAAAGCGCGAGAGAAGTCCATTTCGTTGGATTTCGAATTCGCCAACGCCGTTCCGGAAACGATCCTGAGCGATCCGTCGCGGCTGCGGCAGATCCTCACCAACCTGGTGGGCAACTCGATCAAGTTCACCGAAGAGGGCGGGGTGAGAATCGTTGTCGGTTTGGCGGCTTCGAGCGCCCAGCCTCAACTCACCCTCGCGGTCATCGACACCGGCATCGGCGTGGCCGAAGATAAGCAACAATCGATTTTCGATCCGTTCGTGCAGGCCGATACGTCGGTGACGAGAAAATTCGGCGGCACCGGTCTTGGATTGGCCATCAGCCGCCGCTTCGCCCAGGCACTGGGCGGCGACATCACACTGCGCAGCGAACTAGGCAAGGGAAGTGTGTTTACCGTCAGGATCGACACCGGGCCGCTCGACGGTGTCAGGATGTTGGAACCGCAGCAGGCGTTGGCTGCCAGCGAAGAAATAACGACGGAGAGCCAACCGCAGTGGCAGTTTCCCCCGGCCCGTGTGCTCGTGGTCGACGATGGCGACGAAAACCGCGAACTGGTCACGGTGGTCCTCGAGGAGATCGGTCTCAAAGTCGAAGGCGCCGAAAACGGCGAGGTGGCGGTTGGAAAGGCGCTGCGGGGAGACTTCGCCGTCATCTTTATGGACGTGCAGATGCCCGTCATGGATGGGTTTACAGCCACCCGGCAGCTTCGTCTGCGTGGGCTCAAAACCCCGATTATCGCCTTGACGGCGCACGCCATGAAAGGATTCGAAGAAGAAATTATGTCGATGGGATTCTCCGGTTATCTCGTCAAACCGATCGATATCGACGCCATGATCCACAAGCTGGCCGACCTGCTGCGGGCGCGCAGCCTGGACTCCGACCATTCGGAAAAGCACGTCGAGGCCGCTGTAATCGATGCCGAGCCCAAAGCCAAGCCGGCGCCGGCCGAGCCACCGCTGGTATCTCGCTTGGCGGCGAATAATCCGCGTTTCCGCCCGATCGTGGAAAAATTCGCGCGCCGGCTTACCGATCAGCTCGAGGCTATGTCGAAAGCATGGAACGATAGAGACTTTGAGGAGCTCGCGGGCTTAGCGCATTGGCTGAAGGGTGCCGGCGGAACCGTCGGCTTCGATGCGTTCACCGAACCTGCGCTTGCACTGGAACAGCTGGCGAAGGCTCAAAACACCGAAGAGGTCGAGGCTACGATCGACGGATTGCGCCAGCTCGCGAGCCGGATTGTCGTGTCGAACGATGGGAATGTGCTGGCCCGGATCGCATCTGACCGCGCGTTGTGACGACCAACGTTAAATAAATTTTGATAAGGATGGAAATGAGCACCGACCAGTCATCGATTGACGATGTTTCCATAACAGCTCAAAGGCCAGCGCTGGCCATGACGCTGGAGGATAGGCTGTCCGAGAACTTCTCCGTCGATTATGACGATCTATACCAGGCACTGCGCGAGGCAACCGTGATGATGGTCGATGACGAGCCGACGACCATCGATGTGTTGCAGGCTTTTTTGGAAACCGAGGGCTATCAGCGTTTTATCACGACCAGTGAGTCGGTGCGTGCCATGGATCTAGTCGCGAGTGAAAACCCAGACGTGTTGCTTTTGGATCTGCATATGCCCAAGGTGACGGGATTTGAGATTCTTACGCAATTGCGTCGCGACCAGCGTTTTCGACACATGCCGGTCATTGTCTTGACGTCGGCCACCGACTCAGAGACCAAGCTCAAAGCATTACAGCTCGGCGCGAGCGATTTTCTCGCCAAGCCGGTCGATCCGAGCGAACTGGCGTTGCGCTTGCGTAATACGCTGGCCGCCAAGGCATACCAAGATCGATTAACGTATTACGACACCCTGACCGGACTCCCCAACCGACGACTGTTCTTGGATCGGTTACTATGGTCCCTGCGGTGCGCAAAACGCGACGGTACCTGTGGCGCAGTGCTGCACGTCGATCTCGATCTTTTTAAAAAAATCAACGACACATTAGGACATGAAATTGGCGACGGTTTGTTAATCGCGGTCGGGGATAGGCTACTTAAATACCTACCAGCAGTCGGCGCTAGTACAAAACCAGGAGCGGAATCTCAAGCTATCTTATCCCGTGTCGGGGGAGACGAATTCAACCTGTTACTACCTGAGATGAGGCGCATAGAGAGCGCAGTCGAGATGGCACGCACTCTTCTCGATGCCATGAGAGAACCGTGTAGAGTTAATGGCAGCGAGGTTTTGATCTCCGGGAGCATCGGAGTGGCAATTTTTCCAAACGACGGTGACAGTTGCGATACTTTGCTCAAGCACGCCTGCGTTGCCATGAATCAAGCGAAGCTGAGCGGGCGAAACGCTTACGAATTTTATTCCCCCAGTATGA
>JACPFE010000426.1 GCA_016183145.1 Deltaproteobacteria bacterium
GAGCTTACAGACGCCCAGCGAATACGGATTTTATTCCAACGTCAACCCTGAGGTCGATCATCCGCGCTGGAGCCAGGCGACCGAGCGGCGCATCGGCGAATTCTTGCGCCGCAAGACACTGATGTTCAACGGCTACGGCGACCAGGTCGCGAGCCTGTACAAGGGGATGGATCTCAAGAAATTTTACTAGCAGGTTGCTGAAAAAAGGTTCGGAATGCTTCGAGAGCCTCAGCATGAACGGAAAATCATCAACGATATCAATTCCCCTCCGTTAGTCCTGAGCCCCGTCGAAGGACTCCGAGATGGTTTTTCAGCAGCCTGCTAGAATCGAGAGCCATCGGTGAAAAACTTTTTTGGGATACGAATAGCGATGTTCGGCGCCTGCCTGATCCCGTTTGGCCAGCTTCTCTACAACGGCTATCAGGGCGATCTCGGCGTCAATCCGATCGAAACCATCACGCGCTTTACCGGGTCCTGGGCGTTGATCATATTGTACGTAAGTCTCTGCATCACGCCGTTGCGCAGGCTTACCGGTTGGACCGACCTGATCAAATTCCGGCGCATGCTCGGTCTCTTCGCCTTCTTCTACGCCCTGCTGCACTTTTCGACCTTTCTCGTCTTAGATCACTTCTTCGACTTCGACCGCATCGCCAAGGATATCCTCAAACGGCCTTATGTCACGGTGGGTTTCACCGGTTTCGTTCTGATGATTCCGCTGGCGGTCACCTCGACGGCCAAAATGATCCGCCGCCTCGGCAAACGCTGGCAGCAGCTCCACCGTTTGGTTTACCTCGTTGGCATCGCCGGCGTGATTCATTTTTACTGGCTGGTCAAATCCGATATCCGCCGCCCGGTCCAGTACGGCGCGGTGCTCGCGGTCTTGCTCGGCTACCGGCTTGTGAAGTATCTACTCCCCTCCGGCGTTCCCCGGCTCTTCCAGCGCGGGACGAGTCTGAAAACCACAGCCGAATGACCCAGCGCGGCACAGCGCAACCAAAAGGGGACAGTCTCCTTTCTTCGATTACCTTGATTTGATTCGCCACGAAGGTCACGAAGGACACGAAGGGTTCGGATGTTTGTGAACCAAAACTTCGTGCCCTCCGTACTACTGAGAGGGGTAACCACAAGGCGGTTGCCCCACAGATCTGAAACCTAAATCTTTTGCGCTCTTTGCGGTCAAATCTTTTTTCCTTCGTGCTCTTCGTGTCCTTCGTGGTGAGTACTCTCTCGCACTAAACCCGGAAGAACCCAACAGTTGTAGTGCGAAAAGAGATTTTCGCAGTTGACTTCCGGCCATCCCTTCCCATACTTGATCGGTATGGCGTCGCAGTTCGTCTCCGTTAAACAGGCCTATGCCTTGACCGTCGGCAGCGAAATTACTCTGCGCGGCTGGGTGCGCTCGCGCCGGGACTCCAAAGGCATTACTTTCATCGAATTGAATGACGGCTCGCGCTTCAAAAGCATGCAACTGGTGGTGGATGCCGGAGCCGTACCGGACGAGACGCTCAAGCAGGTGACCACGGGGAGCAGCATCGCTGCGAGCGGAACTTTGGTCGAATCGCCCGCCAAGGGACAGGCGGTCGAACTCAAAGTCGCCGCAATCCAGATTTACGGTGGCGCCGACCCGGCGAATTATCCGCTGCAAAAGAAGGGACACACGCTGGAATTCCTGCGCGAGATTTCTCACCTGCGCGTGCGCAGCAACACCTTCGGCGCGGCCTTTCGCGTGCGCAACGCGCTCACCCACGCGATCCACACTTTTTTCCAGGAGCGGGATTTCATCTACGTCCAGACGCCGATCATCACCACCTCCGATTGCGAAGGCGCCGGCCAGATGTTCGGCGTGACGACGCTCAACCTACAACAGCCGCCGCGCGCGCAGGACGGCAAAATCGACTGGCAGCAGGATTTTTTTGGCCGCCCGGCTTACCTGACTGTCAGCGGCCAGCTCGAAGCGGAAATCTTCGCCCTGGCCTTCTCCAAGGTCTACACCTTCGGCCCCACCTTCCGCGCCGAGAATAGCAACACGCCGCGCCACCTGGCGGAATTCTGGATGATCGAACCGGAGATGGCCTTCTATGAATTGGCGGACGATATGCGACTGGCCGAGGAATTTCTCAAGACCACGATCCGCTATGTGCTCGATCATTGCCGGGAAGATCTGGAATTTTTCAACCAGTTCATCGAAAAATCGGTCCTCGCCACGCTGGAGCATGTCGCCGAGTCGAAATTCGGCCACATCACATATACCGACGCGATCCAAGAACTGAAGAAGTCCGGTAAAGCTTGGGATTTTCCCGTCGATTGGGGCGGCGATTTGCAAACCGAGCATGAACGCTTTCTGTCGGAAGAAGTTTTCAAGAAACCGGTGATCGTCACCGACTATCCCAAAGAGATCAAAGCCTTTTACATGCGCGTCAACGACGACGGCAAGACCGTGCGCGCCATGGACGTGCTGGTGCCGCGGGTCGGCGAGATCATTGGTGGCAGCCAGCGCGAAGAGCGCCACGACGTGCTGCGCGAGCGGCTGCGCGACGCCGGCTTGGATGAAAAGCCTTACTGGTGGTATTTCGATCTCCGACGTTACGGTTCCGTCCCCCACTCCGGTTTCGGTCTTGGATTGGAACGGATGATGATGTATCTCACGGGTCTGAAGAACATCCGGGACGTTATCCCCTTCCCGCGCACCCCGGGCAACGCGGATTTCTAATTTAGCCGAAAGCTCCAACCAAGCCAAACTCGGGGTTTCCGGATTGCCGTTTAACGACTGCAGGCGCCGCGAATCCGTTCCCCCATTGGAATATTTCTCAGGTTTGGCGCCGCGGTTCGGATTGGGTCGTATACAGCAGGCGCGGGAGCTCCGCTTCGGCGGGAGTTATCCGTGGATTGGGGAAACGGAGCGCGCGCCAGCAAAGCCAGACAAGCGGCAAAGCGCCGCCTACAATAAACAAAATATCGCCCGGCAGCCGCGCCCATTCAAGCAAGTTTATCCAAGGCAGCATGAGAAAATCGAGACTGCGCGCGTGCCAGTAGCCGGTTTCCACTGAGTGATAGAGTTGGACGAGCCCCAGCGGGAAGAGATTGAAAAACGCCATCCAGGTCAAGCCGATGTTCAAAGACCAAAAGGAAATTTTCGCCGCGCGATCGCTCCATTTATCCGGTTGAGTAAGATACCGAAGGCAGAACAAGAGAAGCCCTGCAGCCAACATGCCGTATACTCCCATCATCGCGGTGTGGGCGTGATAACGCCGGCGCCCAAGAAATTCCACACGCCGACCGCGACTAGAAACCGGACGGACCAGCGGTGCAAGTGGTAGCGCTCGACGGCCCTTTGTTCGCCGGATTTGATGAAGCTCCATGCTTCGAGCGTAAGCAACATCAGGGGAATGACTTCCATCGCTGAAAAGGTTGCGCCAAGAGCTAGATGGGCCACGGGCGTGCCGCTGAAATAGAGATGATGCATGGTGCCGATCACGCCGCCCATGGAATAAAGAATGATGTCCAAGTAGATCACCCGCAACGCCGTCGCTTCGCGAACGACGCCGAGCAAGACGAACATGTAGGCGACCATCACCGTGGTAAAAAGCTCCAGGAAGTCCTCCACCCAGAGATGAACCACCCAGAAGCGCCAGAAATCATTCACGACGAAAGTCGCTCGCGGACTGGTGAGAAGCCCTACCGAGTAAAAAGCCGGTATGGCGAGCGCCGCGTAGAATAGCATCCACGGCATATTGCCGAAATGTTGCTGGCGAAGCGGGCCGCGCAGACCACGAAACAAAATGAACACCCAGAGAAACAGGCCGACGATGAGGAGGATTTGCCACAATCTTCCCAGGTCCAAGTATTCCCATCCTTGGTGGCCGAGCCAGAACCAAAAACCCTCACCTAACCAACCTTGAGCACCGGCATATTCGCCGGCCAGGCTGCCGAACACCACGATCGCCACCGCCACCAGGAGCATCACGGTGAGGACGCTCTGACCGCGCGGCTCTTTACCCGCGATCAGCGGCACGATAAAAATTCCGGTCGCGAGATACGATGCGGAGACCCAAAAGATCGCAAGCTGCACATGCCACGTGCGGACGATGTTGAATGGCAGCACGCTCGACAAATCGATGCCGAAGAAAACGTCCGGCTCCGCCCGATAATGAGCGATCAGCCCTCCCGTAAGTGTTTGTAAGACAAAGAGCAAAGAGGAGACCAGAAGAAACCAGACCACGGCCCTTTGTGCGGGGGTGTTGGCGACATCCTCGACCGGTCTGAACCGAACCGGACTCGACTGCTCAGCGCCCCACCCCAACCAGTCGTAGCGTCCAAAGAAATAAAAAACCAGACCCGTCCCGCCCAACAGCGCGATGATCGAGATAATGCTCCAGATGATGGCGTCGGCGGTGACAAAATTTCCCGCCAGCGGTTCCGGCGGCCAATTGCTCGTATAGGAATATGTGTAGCCGGGCCGGTTCGCTGTTGCCGTCCAAGCGGTCCATGCGAAAAACGCCGTGAGCCGGCGAATGTCGTCGCGATCGGAAATCCAGTTTGCCTGCGCGCCGCCGCGGCTGGATTTCGACTGAAAAACAGTTCGGTAATACTCGATCAACGATTCGTGCGCCTGTGCCCGGGCCTCGCTCCAGCGAAGCCTGTCGTCGGAGGGGTCGTAGCTGTTTTGGTGGAGCTCGGCGACCACGCGCTCGCGCGCCGAAAGACCGGGTTGCGAGGCTTCTTGATAACGACTGACGAGAAACTCCGACGACTTGTGAAGATATTCGGCGGTGAAGTCCGGACCCAGATAAGCGCCGTGGCCATAAACCGAACCGTATTCCATCAAACCATAGCGCTGAAAGACGTTCATGCCGTTCACAACGTCATCGTGGGTGAAAACGATTTTGCCGCCCGCCACGACCTCTCTGGGAACCGGCGGCTGATCGCGATAAACCAGATACGTAAGAATTCCCAGTACCGTAAAACCGATTAAATAGGTTATCACCGCGCCTTGAAACCAGCGATTGGAGATCGGCATTGATACACGGGCCATGGCATTTACCTCGAGTTTTTTTAGCGTAACGAAACCCGCCGCCCCCTCAGACGTCCTCACCCAAGTGAAAGGGCGACTGCATTATCAACGGTGTATGCCAACTTTAAAACACGACCGGAAGCTCAAAAGCAACCCTGGGTTCGAGACTCGCAATCCTATTTCCACCTGCGCTTATCACACCCGTCTTCAGATTGTTCGTTCTCAGACGAATCTCGCGTTTTGTTGTCGCTCATTCAATTCACTTTGATGAATAGCGGTCCGCATCGAGTTCACAATCGCGACGGTGCGAGCATTCACCATTCCCCGCTGAACTGGCTTGACTTCCCATGCGCGTGTTCGCTAAAAGCAGCTTCCAGCTCGGTGCTCTCAAAATTCGCAGGAACTGAGTTTACCAACCGATTGAAGGAGCAGAAGAACATCCGCGACGTGACCCCTTCCCGCGCACGCCGGGCAACGCGGACTTTTGGCACCATGCGGAGGTAGCATGAGATTACCCCAACTGTCGTGGCACTTCATTAAGATCGGCAGCGCAGCTTTCGGCGGGCTGGGCGTTACTCTCAGCCTGATCGAGCGCTATTTGGTTAAAGAGAAGGGAGTGCTGGCGGCGCGGGACGTTACCGAGAGCCTGACCTATACCAAATTCCTTCCAGGCTCCACGGGAGTACAGGTGGTGGGCTACCTGGGGTATCGTCTCGGTGGCTGGCCCGGCGCGCTATTGGCCACAGGCGCGTTTCTTTTCCCCGCATTCCTTTTCATGCTCGTGTTGTCGATCCTCTACGAGGAAGTCACCGGCCTGCTGGCCGATTCGGCTGCGCCCGCGCTCAGAGGCCTCACCGCCGCGGTGGCAGGGATATTGGTCGCTACGATTTATCGCTTAGCCAAGCCAGCTATTACCACGCTTACCGGTGGGCTGGTCGCTGTGACGGCATGCGCTCTGGGGATCGTTCTGCGCGTTAATCCCGCTTTGATCGTCCTGGCCGCTGGCTTTCTTGGCATCATGATGCCGCAGCGATTCACCCAAGGACAAAGCGCCGGCACCAAGGAATCGAATCCGGACAGTCACGGGAACAAGCGATGATTCTTCTCGAACTGTTCGTCTACTTTGCCATCATCAGCATGCTCGCCTTCGGCGGAGGCAACGCGGCTATTTCCCTCCTCGAACGAATCTCGGTCAATGAGATGCGCTGGATCACGCCGCAGGATTTCGCAGCCGCGATCGGCTTCGCCTACATAACGCCGGGCCCCGTATTGATTACATCGGCGTTCATCGGTTATCGCACCGCGGGTTTTCAGGGGGCTCTGTTCGCAACCGTAGGGGTCTTCCTCATTCCGTGGTTGTTGTCAGTTCTGGCTTCGCACCAGGTGCGCCGCTACATCGATCACCCGTGGTTGCAGGGCTTTGGTCTGGGCGCGGCCCCCGCCGTGATTGGCTTGCTTGGGATAACCGTCTTCACGTTGGGAAATTATGCTTTCTTTGGGTGGCTCTACTGGCTCATCGCCGGAGTTGCTCTGGTCCTAAGCCTCTTTACCAAAGTAAGCCCCATTCTTATTTTGATCGGCGGCACCCTGCTCGGCGCTTGGGCCGGCTCCCTGCTTATTGACTGATTCCTGGATACCGAATATCCGAGCAGATTGAATGAGCCAAAAGCGGGTCTCGTCTAACTGGCAATCCAACGCCGAATCAAGAAAGGGAGGAATTCATGAAAAGACTGTTACTAGCCTTTGCAATGTGGTTCGCGATCTCCGGGGTCGCGCTGGCCGTGGTCAACATCAATACCGCGACTAAAGAGGAACTCATGACTTTGAAAGGTGTGGGCGAAAAACGCGCCGAGGAAATCATCAACTACCGGACCAAGAACGGCCCGTTTAAGACCGTCGATGACCTGGAAAAGGTCCCAGGTATTGGCCCCGGCATCATGAAACAGATCCGCTCCGAGGTCACGACCACCGGAAAGACCAGCATCGAGAAAGCGACGGCGAAGGACGCCAAAGCCGCCAACGCAAAGAAAACCGAGCCGGCCAAAGGCACGACCACAAAAGCCGACGAGAAAAAGAGGGAAAAGAAATAAACCATCGCGCCAAGCCATGTCCTGAGTCCAATCGAAGGGACGCTAAGCTCGCAAAGGCCCCGCCCCGTCATTTCGACCCCTTCGGCGATACTCAGGGCACAGGCTCCGGGAGAAATCCTTGTTTCGAGCAAAGCGAGAAATCTTCTTCTTAGATCCCTCGCATTCGCTCGGGATGACTGGCCTGGGGGGCCCGTCACCTTGGCGTCCCCTTCGACGTTGCTCAGGGCATGCTTTGCGTTCCCTTCGACTCCGCTCAGGACATGCTTTGCGCGAGACATAGTCTTATCCGAGCTTCCTTTCATGCCGAAATTTCAAACATCTTTGGCTAGAATTTGTTCCGACGATGGAGTATTTAATATCCATTGTGCGCGCACTCTTCGGCTATTCTCCTCGGCTTTACTTAGCATTGCTGCTGCTTCTCGGCTCCTTGCCCGATTCCTTCGCCCAAACAGCCGCGCCGGAGAAAGCCCTCATTGCCGTTCCCTCCCCCGCGCTGAGCATGCTGCCGGTTTTCTTCGCGCAGGACCGCGGGCTGTTTAAGAAGGAAGGCATCGAGCCGGTGCTCGTGATGATGAGCGGCCGTTTGCAAGCGATCGCCCTCGGCACAGGAGAGATCGACTACGCCGCTTCGGTGGAAACGATTCTCCGCTCCACCATGCAAGGGATGCCGTTCAAAATCATCCTGTACACCAACTCGAAGATGTCCGTCGTGCTCGTCACCTCGCCCGATATCAAATCCGTCGCCGACCTGCGCGGCAAGGCCGTGGGCGTCACCTCGCTCGGCGGCGGCCTGGAGTACGCGCTGCGCGAGATTTTGATTCAACAGGGCAAGTTGAATCCGGATCGGGACGTGAGAGCGGTTTCGCTTGGTATGCCTGAGCAGATGGCCGGCTTGGCCGCGGGCTCACTGCATGGAGCGATGCTGGTGCCGCCCTACGACGCCATCATGGCACGCAAGGGCTACCGGCGCCTGGTGTCGGCGGTCGATCTGCTCGAATATCCTCAAGGGGGCATAGCGACCACCGACAAGAAAATCAAAGAGAGACCGGCCCAGGTGAAACGGATCATGCGCGCGATGATCCAGGCGTTGAACGACATTCGCGGCGAGCGCGAGCGAACCGTGAGCTATATCGCGACGCGCTGGAAGATCGACCAGGAACTGGCCGCTCAAAGCTACGACATCATGGTGCGCTCCTTCAGCAAGGACGGCAGCGCGAGCGCAAAATCCATCCAGAACGTGATCGATTCGACCAGGTCGCGCCTGCAGATCGACCGCGCCATCTCGGTCAACGATGTCGCCGCTTTTTCTCTATTGGGAGAAGTTCAAAAAGAGCTGAGCCTCAGATAGGCCGCGGCAAGCCGAATGGCGCAGGCGGCGGCAGACCCGTGACTTCGGACCAAATCCTCGCGTCGTAAAATCGTTCGATCGGGTCGTGGGGCGGATCGTAAAGTCCCATTTCGATTCTCAGTTGGACGACTCGATTGATTTCGCTCGGCTTGATCTCCGCCTTGGGGATCATTTGTTGCAGCTTGATCTCGGCCTGCGACCGAGAAATCTTCTGGTAATCTTGCAAGAGCTGCATGGCCTGTTCTCGATTCTCAGGCTTTAGCGTCCAATCGGTGGCGTTGACGAAAGCCCGGACGAAGCGGACCATCTTGTCTCGATTCTGTTCGACCCAAGTCCTGCGCGCCCAACAACCGGTCGTCACGTAATCGGGGATGTGATCAGAGGCTTTGGCCAGCAGATTGAACCCCTCGCTCAAAGCCTGGGCGTCGTACGGCGGCGCCACCATGCAGGCGGCGACCCGCCCCTTACGCAGCGCGTCCAGACGGAAGCGACTCATGGACGCCGTAATCGCGCAGAATCTTGCGCCGGTGCAGATCGTAATTAGAGTCGCCCGGATCGCCTGCCAGTTTTTTCCCTCTGAGATCCGCTGGCGATTTGATCTCCCTGGCGCCGACCAGTTTCACCTGCAGCCCTCTTTCCGGAACTAAATAAAGAACAAAATCATGACCGTCGCGGGTTGCCCGCGCAAGCATGGTGTCAGGGCTGGTGAGGCTGATATCCCATC
>JACPFE010000427.1 GCA_016183145.1 Deltaproteobacteria bacterium
CAATCCGTTTCTGCGCGTCCGTTGCGTCTTTTTCTTCCACGGAGCCGGTAATCTCGCCGTGCCCGCCGCGCAGGATCCTGCCGTATCCAGTAGGCGTTTCCGGGCAAGCGGTCAAAAGAGTCAAGACCGCTTCTGACTCCCGGTGGGTCTTGATCATCGCCGCGAGCGTCTGTGCTTCGATCAATGGCACGTCGCCGCTGAGAATAAGGATGTCACCGGTGAAATCGCTGAAGGCCTCTTTCGCGCAGAGCACCGCGTGGCCGGTGCCGAGCTGCTTTTCCTGAGTGATCCAGACTACGTCATTTCGATCATAAGCGTCCCGCACGGCACCGGCGCCGTGGCCGATGATGACAGCGACCCTTTCCGGCTCAAGCCGTTGCGCGGTCCTTAAGCCGTGAAGAAATAGGGGCTTTCCGCCGAGCGGATGGAGCACTTTGGGAAGGCTCGATTTCATCCGCGTGCCCTCCCCGGCGGCCAAAAGGATGACCCCAAGATCACTCACGTTCCGATTCCTAACTCCCTAAGCACAGAATTATAACGGAACTGAGCCGCCAATCAAAGAGAAGTTTTTCTCCGGGCAATTTATTTCTTGTCAACCCGGGCAAATTCGATTACAAGACAGGATGATGCCCAAGAAAAATCTTAGCCGAGAACGCAGGTAAACTTTTCGGAAATCACAATATGGACCAAAGCGAACCTTCGGCGAGCAAAGACGATAACCGGGAAAACTGGTGGGAATATTGTCCCGTCTGCAGCACCCATCTGGTCGATCACAAATGTCGCTTCGTATGTGCCAATCCCCGCTGTAACTTTTTTATGAGCTGCAGCGAGTTCGACTTATGAGCCGCAGCGCTTAGTTTTTGGCTTGAGCACGCTTGCGGGCAGCCATTTCATTGCGATAAAAAGACATTCAGCATGGCAAAGACCGCGGGCATCGTCATCATCGGCAATGAAGTCCTGTCGGGCAAAACGCACGACACCAATTCTTACTTTCTTTGTACCGAATTGCGCCGGCTCGGCGTCGAAGTACAGAGAATCTCGACCATACAGGATGTGATCGAGATCATCGGCGCGGAAGTCGCCGCGTTCTCAAAACGCTTCGATTTCGTCTTCACCACCGGCGGCGTCGGCCCGACCCACGACGACGTGACCATCGAAGGCATCGCCCATGGCTTCGGCGTCGATGTCGTCCGTCATCCCGACATCGAACGGCGCATGCGCCAGCGGCTTGGCGCCGACGTCAACGAAGCGCGGCTCAGAATGGCGAATGTTCCCGAAGGGTCGAAGCTCCTGGCCACCGAAGCGCTATTTGCTCCCGTGGTGAACATCCACAACGTCTACATCTTTCCGGGTATACCGAAAATTCTTCAGGAACGCTTTCACGCGATCAAAGAAAAGTTCCGCGACACGCCCTATTTTCTCAAGAACGTTTATCTCAAATACGGCGAGGGGGTGATCGCGGCGATGCTCAACGATGTCCTGGAGAAGTTTCCCGATCTCATGTTGGGTTCTTACCCCGTGTTGGATATCCCTGAATACAAGGTCAAAGTCACGTTCGAGTCGAAGGACGCCGCGTACCTCGAGCGGGCTCTGCAAAGTTTTCTCGCCGCGCTCCCGGAAGGCGCCGTGCAGCGCATCGAGTAGAATCCCGCGCATGCCCGAAAGCCAACCCCGGGGAACTCTGCCGCCCTACAAGAAAGCTCCGCTGCCGCCGCTGCCGAGCATGCTGGCTGCGCTGGGACCGGGAGTTATCTTCATGGCTCTGGCGCAGGGCAGCGGCGAACTGATCTGGTGGCCCTATATCGTCGCCAAGTACGGCCTGAGTTTTCTGTTTCTCCTTTTGCCCGCTTGCCTGCTTCAGTTCCCCGTCACTTACGAAATCGGCCGCTACACGCTGCTGACCGGCGAAAGCATTTTCCAGGGATTTATCCGCTTGCACCGGACCTTCGCCTTCTTGCTCTGGATTCTTATGACGCTGTCTTTCCTCTGGTTCGGCGCCTTCGCCGCCGCCGGCGGGACATCATTGGCAGCGTTAACCAATTTTCCGCCGGGCTGGTCACCCAGAGCTCAGACCCTCTTCTGGGGCTACGCCTCTATGCTCGTCTTTCTTACCGCGATACTGCTGAGCAAAGTAATCTACCAACTGGTGGAAACGTTCATGTGGGGGGTGGCGCTGCTGACTTTAGTCGGCCTCATCTGGGCCAGCGCCAACGCGGAAGCGCTACATGCGTTGCCGGCTTTCGTCAAAGGCCTTTTCATTCCGCAATTGCCGATGCCACGGCCTTGGGACCGGGCGGACGCGACAAAATTGCTGACTGCGATCACCTTCGCCGGACTGGGCGGCTTCTGGACGCTTTTCTATTCTTACTGGATCCGCGACAAGGGTTCGGGAATGGCCCACTACATGGGGAAGCTCACCGGGCCGATTACGGGCAAGCCCGAGGCGATCCCGACTTCCGGCTTCCTGCCGGGGAACGACGAAGGGCTCGCGCACGTGGGCCGCTGGCGCCGTTTTCTTTTCTGGGACGTGAGCATCGGCATCGGCGGCAACCTTCTCACCACTTTGATGACCTGTCTGCTCGCCTATGCGCTGCTCTTCCCCAAAGAGCTCTTGCCGCAGGGCTATGAGCTCGCGGTCGTGCAAAGCCGTTTCTTTGAAGTGAGCTGGGGCTGGCTCGGCAGAATTCTTTTTTTAATCGTCGCCGCCGCGTTTCTCTCGGACACCTGGCTCGCTACCGTCGACGCGGTCGCGCGCATTCACACGGATTGTCTCTACGCCTTTTTCCCGCACAGCCAAAACATATCGGTCCGTTCATGGTACCTGATCTTTTTGTTTTTGCTCACGGCGATCACTGCCGCGACCATGGGCTTCGCCGAGCCCGGACCGCTGATCCTGCTCTCCGCCGTCATTGGTTTTATCGGCACCGTATTGTTCTCGGTCGCGTTGATCTTTCTCAATCACGTTTACCTGCCGCGCCATCTTCCGGCCGGCGCCCGCCCTGGGCGGGTCAACTTGGTCTTTTTGTGCATCTCTTGCGCAGCCTATGCGGCCCTTGCCATCGCCTATCTCCTAACGGCTATCGGAATCATTTAGTAGGGGCGGGTTTTAAACCCGCCCCTACAGCCGGACTGACGTGAAAATTATCGGACGAATTTGCGTGAGAGCAGACTAGAATAGGCCCTGATCGAAGCCGATCTCCCAGCCCAGGTACAAACCGAAGGCCACGCTTGCGAGCGCCGCGGTCACGCGAATCCACCGGTTGAGGTGGCTAAACCGCTGCGCGGTCAGAACGAATGGGAGACCGATCAGGCTGCTCAAGACCAGCATCCCACCCACCGAACCGAAGCCGAAGATCAGAATGTAAGCCAAGCCGGCCAGCGGCGACGGAATCGCCGTCAGTACGAGCAGCATCAGCGCGGCGCTCCCGGCCAGACCATGCACCATGCCCACGAAGAACGGCTTGCGCATCGATTTGAACGGATGGGTGTGGCTGTGCTCCTGCTCCGGCGCCCCGTGAACGTGAAAATGCGTATGCGTTTCCGGATTGTGTGTGTGCGTGTGCAGATGGATCTTTTCGACGCCGAAGGAGCGCCAAAGGATATTGATGCCGAGGAACACGAGCATCACGGCCACCAAAAATTCCAGGCCTAAGGCGAACCGTGGAGAAATCGTCACGCGTAGGCCGATCACTAACAAGCCAACGGCAAAAAGCGTCGCGGTATGCCCCAGACCCCAGAAGGCGCCGATCAGCGAAGCCCACTTAAGATCCTTATGCTCGCTGACGATGGTCGACACCGCGACCAGATGATCGGCGTCCAACGCGTGCTTGACGCCGAGAATCAAGCCTAAACCAAAGGCTGCGTATAGCGAGGGTTCCATTATTCGATGAAGAGTTCCTAGGTCCTGTCTCCGAAGTTCGGTGAAAAAGTCGGGACGCCTCCATCGTCATTCCCGCGCAAGCGGGAATCCAGTAGGGGCGGGTTTTAAACCCGCCCCTACAATAACCCTGGATTCCGGCTCGCGCTAGCTTCAGCCTGAGGCTGATCCGTCCTTTGGCGGAATCGCCAGCTTGGCCGGAATGACGAAACGAATTAGGTAATGAATTTCTGGGACACTACGCTAGTTTCCAGTTTCCCGATTCGGGTTAACTCGGAACCTGAGAAGACTCGAAACCCGAAACTGCCAGGCCGGTTCTATGAGCGGCCTGGCAAGGGTTGTCCGGTCTGCGTGCCGATCCAAACTTCTCCACCTTCGTAAACTTCCTTTTTCCAGATCGGCACAGTTTTTTTGATCTCTTCAATCGCGAAACGGCACGCGGCAAACGCCGCGTCGCGGTGCCCCGCCGAGACCGCGATGATCACGCTCGCTTCGGTAATCTGCACTGGACCCAGCCGGTGCACGATCGCCATCTTGCAGATCGGCCACTTCGTCTGCGCGTCCGCGCCGATGCGGCGCAACTCTTTTTCCGCCATTTCCGGATAACCGTCATAGTCAAGAGCGATGACTTTGCGCCCTTCATTGTTGTTGCGGGTGGTGCCGATGAAGGTCGCGATGGCGCCGGCTGCGGGATCGCCGACATAATCCAGCAGATCTTGCAGATCGATGGGATCATTCGTAACGCGAAACATTTTAATTGCCCCCGCTCACCGGCGGGACAAACACGACTTCGTCCTGGTCCTTAAGAGCGTGATCCGGTTTGACGTAGTTTTGATTGACGGCATAAAGGAGACGAATCCCCGGCACGTCCAGCTTGGGATAATCCTTCTGCAACGCTTGCCACAGATCCGCGACCGTGCTGCCTTCGCTAATCTCCCTGGTCATCTCGGCGGCGCCGACTTTCTCCCGAAGAATTGCGAAGAATTTGACTCGAACCTTCATTTTCCCTGGAGCTGAGAAACCATGTGGCGCAGCTCTGGCAGAATCAGCTTCTCCATGGCCAGCGCGACCGCGCCCTTCGATCCGGGCAGAGAGATCAGCACTTTGCCGCGCGCCGTTCCCGCCGCCGCCCGGCTCATGATCGCCGCCGAGCCAATGTCGAGATAGCTCAAGTAGCGAAAGATCTCGCCGAAGCCGTCGAGTTTCTTTTCCAAGAATCGGCTCACGACCTCAAAAGTGCCGTCGCGTGGCGCGATGCCGGTACCGCCGTTGACGATGACGGCATCGACGTCTTCGCTTGCCAGCGCCTCATTGAGCAGCGCCTCGATTTGCGCGGGCTCGTCTTTGACAATGCAATAACCGTTGGTCTGGTGACCCTCGCCGCTCAAGAGCGACTTGATCGTCTGCCCGCTCAAATCCGTCGTCTCGCCGCGCGTGTCGCTGACGGTAATCACAAAGCAACGAATGCTTTTCTTGCCCTTGTCTTTATGCTCGTGAATTGACACCGCTGGTCCCTCAGATGAATTCCAGGGAAGAACTATAACAGCCGGGTATGGCGCTTTCAAACTTCCCACCGACATCGAATCTAACGGTCATCGGCGCCTTGTTAAGTTTGACATGTTCCGCTGCTGTCAAAATGCTTTTCTTCCAGCTTGCCAAGGATCTTGGCGATGTCTTCGCGGGAAAGGCCGGAGAAAAGAGGTATGTTTGTTATCGTTTCAGCAAGGTCGGCCATGGCGTCGGTGAATGCTCACAAGCGGGATCGTGGAGCCTGCGATTGCCCACGGTCATAACACGCAGCCGTGTTCTTACCTCTTTTTTGCCATTCCTGCCAGTGAAAAATCATGTTAAGCCGACGGACCCGTCGTCTTGAACCCGCGCTCTCTACCTCATAAGATGAAGCCAGCATGAACGCCGCCAAAAAGCCTTTTTCTCTCTACATCCACATCCCCTATTGCATCAGTAAGTGCCCGTACTGCGATTTCAACTCACATGTGGTGCCGGAGATTCCCGAAAAACAGTACACCGAAGCGCTACTGCGGGAGCTGGACCATTACGGTTCGCGGGATGAGTGGCAGAATCGGCCCGTGCAAAGCATCTTCTTCGGCGGTGGCACGCCGTCGACGTTCAAGCCCACGAGTATTGGCAAAATTCTCGCTCGGGTGGCCGCGACTTTTCCCATTGATGCTGACTGCGAGATCACGCTGGAGGCGAATCCGGGCACCGTGGATCAAGAGAACTTTTTCGGCTACCGCGACGCGGGCGTGAACCGCATCAGCGTCGGCGTTCAGTCTTTCCAGCCGCGCTTGCTTGAGTTCCTCGGCCGCGCGCACTCGGCGGAGGAGGCGCGCAAGGCCTTGGAGATCGTTCGCCAGGCCGGCTTCGACAACTTCAGCTTGGACCTGATGTACGCGAATCCAAGTCAGACATTTTTCGAATTGGAAGCAGACCTGGATGAAGCGCTCACGTTTCAGTCGCCGCATCTGTCGGCTTACAATCTGACCTTTGAAGAGGGCACACCGTTCGGCCATGAATACCGCTCGGGCAGGATGAAGCCGCTGAGCGAAGACGAAGAGGTCGCCATGGCGGAACTCGTTGAGCGGAAACTCAAAGAGGCAGGGTTGCAGCGCTATGAAATCTCCAACTACGCCCGGCCCGGCTTCCACTCGCGCCACAACGTTAACTACTGGCGCGGCGGCGATTATCTCGGTCTCGGCGCCGGCGCGCATAGCTACCAGCGAATGAAAACCGATGGAGTCATGGGCCAGAGATGGAGTAATGAAAAAAATCCTGGACGCTACATGGCGCTGAGCATGGAATCCGGCGTAGCGGTTGTCGATCGCGAGATAATTGACGAGACCAAAGCGCTGGGCGAGTTCCTGTTTCTCGGGCTGAGGATGACCGAGGGGATATCCAATGACGAGTTTTGCGCCCGCTTCAGCAAGAGTCCCGTGGACTTCTATCCACAGATTACGACTTGGAGCGACGCAGGCCTGATGGAGGAGCGGGACGGACGCTTGCTTTTTACCCGCAAGGGTCTCTTGCTCGCGAACTCAATCTTCGTTCAATTCGTGTAGCATCAAGGTGACGATGACCTTTGGAGGAACCGATGGCGCAGCCGGTAACCACTGACCTAAACAAGATTCGAATCGACCATATCGGCAGCCTGGTTCGCCCGGCGCATCTAAGAGATGTGTTTGCCCGCTACGACCGCAGCCAGGCGTCGCGGGAGGAGTTAGCCAAAGCCCAGGACGAAGCGATCCGCGACGTAATCCGAAAGCAAGAAGCCCGCGGCTTTCCCATCGTCACCGACGGCGAGTTTCGCCGCCACAGCTTCCAAGAAAGTTTCTCCGAGTGCGTCACCGGCTTCGACGTGCCAAAGAACGTCTCTCTCTACTACGAGAAGCGCGATCTAAACGAGAAACCGCTAGAGCGCGCCGAACAAAACTTCGACGAAGCCGGCCCGGCGATTATCACGCGCCGCGGCGCGGTAGAGCGGCTCAAGCTCGTTCGCAACCTGCCGCTGGAGGAATTCCGCTACGCCCAAAGCGTTGCCAAGGCTCCCGCTAAGGTCACCCTGCTCGGCCCCGACCGCATCGCCCAGCGCTTCAAATGGGAAGCGTCACGGAACGTCTATGACGGTCTCGACGACTTCGTTGATCACGTGGTCGAGATCGAACGCCAAATCATCGCCGAGCTGGTAAAGGCCGGCTGCAAGTATATTCAAATCGACGCGCCGGGCTACACAGCCTACGTCGACAAAGTTTCACTGGAGCGCATGCGCTCCCGCGGCGAAGACCCCGACCGAAACCTTCAGCGCTCCATTGACGCGGACAACGCGCTTATCGAAGGCTGCCCCGGCGTGACCTTCGGCATCCACATCTGCCGCGGCAACGCCCGCACCATCGATCCCAAGACCGGCAAGCTCGTCCCCCAGTGGCACCGCGAAGGCCACTACGACGCCATCGCCGAGCCACTATTCACCAACCTCAAGCATCAACGCCTGCTGCTCGAATACGACAGCGACCGCGCCGGCAGCTTCGAACCCCTGCGCTTCGTTCCGAAGGACAAGATTGCCGTGCTCGGCCTGATCTCAACCAAAAGCTCCGATATGGAAACCGTTGACGACCTGAAGCGCCGCATCGACCAAGCCAGCCGCTACCTGCCCCTCGACCAACTCGCCCTCAGCCCCCAGTGCGGCTTCGGCGGGATTGACTCGAAGGTTTTAAGCGAAGATGAGATGTGGCGGAAGCTGGATACGATTGTGGAGACAGCGCGAAATTTATGGGGTTGATTCTCTCACCA
>JACPFE010000428.1 GCA_016183145.1 Deltaproteobacteria bacterium
CAAAACATCTTCCATTCGCCCATCGACTCATAGAGCGGCAGCGCGGCCTGATTGACCACGTGGACAAACGGCTGCACCGGCATTCCCATCAGGAAGGTCGAGGTCTTTTCGTACCAACTGCAAGCCGGCAGAACCAGATCCGCGTACATCGCGGTGGCGTTCCAGCGCCAATCGATGGAAACCAACAGGCGCAGCTTGGGAAGAAAAGTATCGAGCAGGAGATTGGTCGCCCGCGAGCGGCGCAGGAAATTTCCGCCGAGCGCGAACATGACCCTGGGCGGCATATCCGCTCCGGGAGTGAGGAACTGCCATTTCTTTTCGAACGCCTCGCGGAAATGTTCCTTGATCGGACGCTTCACGTGGGGATCCCACTCGGGATGCTGCGCGCATAGATCGAGAATCCCGCCGTGGACGTAGTACATGAGCGACGTCGGCGTGATCCCGCCCCCTTCAAACGCCTGGTGCACGTACTCATAGAGGATCATCTCGTCGGTGTAACCCTCCTCGCGCCACTGGGCGAAGCGCGGGTCGCCGCCGGCGGCGGAGAGGATCACCTGGTCGCCCCGTTTCTCCAAGCCGCCGATGGAAGTATCCAAACCCATCATCGGAAACGCGCTGAAGGTGGCGCCCTTGCGTCCCATATGGCCGCACAGCGCGAAGATCAGCAGCATGGCGCGCTCGATCAAATCGCCGTGGTAGTGTTTCCCCCAGTTCGCGCTGCTGATGTTGACGACGCCTTTGGCCGCGGCGATCTCATGCGCCAACTGCTCGATCATCTGCGGCGACACGCCGGTCAGCTTGCTTGCTTGTGCGGGAGTGAAGTTGCGGTCGAGATGGCCGGCGAGCACCTCCATCACCGGCTTCACCTTTATCTTTCCTTGCAGCGAGTCGACTTCGTAAGTTCCGTTCAACGCCGGTGCCAGGCCATTGAGCGCCAGGGTTTTGCGCGGCGCTTCCTTGAGCGCTCCTGAAGTCTTGTCCCAGAAGTAGAAAATATCTTGCCGGCCGCCGGACTTGAGATCTTTTTCGCGGAGGAATTTGCCGGTGGACTCGACTACCAGGAGCGGCATATCGGTTTGCTCGCGGACGAAATTCTCGTTGAAAAGCTTTTCCTTGATGATGACCTGGGAGATGGCCAGGCCGAGGGCGGCATCGCTGCCGACGTTTATCGGCACCCAGAGATCGGCGTGCATCGCGGAGGGACTGTAGTCCGGCGAGATGGTCACGACCTTCGAACCGTTGTAGCGCGCTTCGGCGATAAAGTGATAATTGGGAATATTGGTGTACGCCGGATTACCGCCCCAAACGAGAATCATGTTGGAGTAAAACCAGTTGTCGGCCGAGTCGCCGACGATGACCTTGCCCATCGTCACGGCGACACCCTGGTGGTCATCGCCGTTGTCGGCGGTGACGTTGGATAGGGGAGCGCCCAGAGCGATAAAGAACGAAGTCGGTCCGGTGCCCTCGCTGCCGACGTTCATCACCCGGGTGCCGCCCGACTGGACGATCGTTTCCGGCCCTTCCTTGGTGGCGGTATCGATGATCGCGTCGGCAAGCTCCGTGAACGCCTCGTCCCAACTGATCCGTTTCCATTTTCCCTCGCCTCGTTTCCCTATGCGCTTCAAGGGAAACTTGAGACGGGTCGGATCGTAAAGCCGGTGCGTGTAGCAAGATCCTTTTTGGCAGCCGCGGGGATTGAAATCGGGCGCCTCGGGATCGTTCTGCGGCGGATAATTGGCCGCCTGCTCCTCGCGCAAGATAACGCCGTCTTTGACATAGAGATTGTAGTTGCATGCCTGCTGGTACCAGCAATTGGTGAGATGCGAACCCTTGACCACCCGGTCCCAGTCCCAAAGATCTCGCTGCACGTTGCTTGGAGCAAAAGCAGTGACATCGGGGAGAGCCGACTCCTTCGGCTCCAGTCGTCCTAATTCAAGTCTTAGCTCGGCCATTCACGTTTCCTTTCTCATGCAGACAGATAGGCAAGCTCTTTCGCGCAGAAGCCATGGGCCAGTTGCGCCAGATCCGAATAGAAGGGCGCCCCGCGTCCGCCGATCTTGGCCGCCACCGACGCGACAAAGTCAGTCAGATGAAAGCGCAAGAAATCCTGCTCCGCCTGCCGGTACGCGCTTCGGTCCGCGCCTTGCAGCAGCCCTTCGGTCTCTTTGAATGTTAGCAGATGCATGAACTCGAGTTCGGAGGCCAGATGGTCCGGCCGGTCGCGCTTCTCCTCGGAGAGGCGCAGGCCGAAGTAATGGTAGAAGCGCAGCACCTCCTCCATAACCTTCATCCGGCCGCCGCCATATTCGCCCTCGTAAAGCGGGCTGGGCGCCCCCATCTCGCCGCCGACTTCGAACAGGCCGATGTAGGCGCTTTGAAATTCCTCGTAGCTCGCGGCCATGCCGCGTCCCAGCTCGCCGCCCTTCAGCCCGTTGTAAGGAAGACCGGCCAGCGATTCCTGCGCCGCCTTGGCGAACTGCCCATCCTTGACCCGCTGAAAATCCTCTTGCGTTGGAAAGCGAAAGGCGCGGGCAAGCAGGCTGTAGACCTGACTGCGATTGCCGATCTTTAATTCTTCGCCGCCGTTCAGTTGCAGTGTTTGAGTGTTCATCACGCCTGCACCTCGCTCGGATCTTTGGGAAACTCACCCAACAGCTCCTGCCATCTTCTGACGATCAGGATATTCATCAACTCGGACTCTTCTTTGTTTCTTTTTTTCTCGATCTCATCGTTGAGACACGCCAGGGCGCTATCGACCCCAGGGCCGAATAAACTCCTCAAGTAATCCGTGGGTATGCGGGGCTGAGACGCATCGACATTGCCGTCACCGTCGAGCCGCGGCGGCGACAGCGGCGGCACATAGTAGACATTGGGCTTGGTGCCGAACTCCGCGTGCAAAGGCAGGGCGACTTTCCATTCGTTTACCAACTTATGAACCGGCCCTTCGGCATCGTCGAGGTAGCCGACCCAGATGCAGCGGCCCGGGCACTGTCGCACACAGGCCGGCGCGACTTCCTTCTCCATGCGCGGTATACAGGCGTCACATTTCTGCGCCGCGTTGCGCAGCGGGTTGAAGAAAACCTCCTTGTAGGGGCATCCCTTCATGCAAACATGATCGGGGCAGCTCGCGCACTTGCTGTCATCGACCATCAGCACCACGCCGTCCTCTTCCCTCTTGCCGATGGCGCCATAGGGACAGGCCTCGGCGCAGGCGGGGCGGGTGCAGTGATTGCACAGACGGGGCATGTAGAAGAAATAAGCATTCGGATATTCGCCGCTGGCGATATCTTCATCCCAGTTGGGCCCCCATCCCGGTTTTTCCTTGGGCGCGAGATGGACCTTATTGCCGCTGCCGCCGTAGAAGACTTCTTCGTAGTTGAATTCCATCGGCTTGCCGTAGTCCGCCTCTTCCGCTTTTCGTCCCAAGGCGAGTTTTCCATTGGCGTCGTAACCACCACCCATCTTCTCCCAATCCTTGGGGTATCCCTTTCCGGGCATGGTGTTGACCTTCATCCACCACATGTGGTCCATCCCTTTGTCATTGGTCCACAGGGTCTTGCAGGCGATCGTGCAGGTGTGGCACCCCATGCACTTGTTGAGATCGATCACGTAGGCAAGTTGTCTTTTGGAATTCGGCATTGCTCTCCCCTCTTTCCTTCCGGGATTCAAAAGCGGTTGGTTCCGTCACTGGTCGCCATGACAGAAGCGTTCCGAATCCCAAAAGCGCATGATTGGACTATTAGTTACGAACTGCTTGACTCAGTAATGATGCCGACGTGTCGCATAACCCGTGCCACAAGAAAAACTCCTGACTACACTCGTAACTAAAAATCACGATTCCTCAAAATTCGGAAAATTTAACCGGGAAATACCAAAAATGAAACAAAAGACAACCGGTCTTCGCAATTCATGAGACTATTTATCCTGGCATCCGATTTGCTGAGTTAAAATCAATCCCTCTCCCCGGCCGACTGGAGCAGGCTCTTGCGCGTCGAAGTCCGTTTTTACGGCTTTGTTCGAGATGTCATCGCCAATTCAGCACTCTCCTTAGAGATGCCGGCGGGCAGTACGCTGCGCGACCTCCTGAAAGAATCGATAAATTTTTGCGGTGAAAGACTGCGCGATCGGCTGTTTACGAACGCGGGCGATCTTGAAACCAATGTGCAGATTTTCGTCGGCGCCGAGCAAAGCGCGTCGCTGGAAGAGGTCGTTGCCAACGGCCGGGAAAGCTCTGAAGTGAAAATCTTTGTTCTGTCAGCGACCTGTGGAGGATGAGGTCATGTTTGATGTCGCCCGATCTCAAGAAGACGTTTGGATTCCCACCACCTGCGGCCTTTGCTATAGCGTCTGCGCGCTTAAAGTCCACCGCGTCAACGGCACGGTGGTCAAAATCGAAGGCAATCCCGATTCCACCACCAACCGGGGAAGGCTTTGCCCCCGCGGCGTGAGCGGGATCATGACGCTTTATAATCCGGACCGAGTCGACGTGCCGCTCAAGCGGACCAATCCGGCAAAGGGGCTCGATGTCGATCCGGGATGGGTTGAAATCAGTTGGGAAGAGGCGTTGGACGCCGTCGCCGCCCGTCTAAAAAAGATCCGCCAGGAAGATCCGCGCAAACTGCTTCTCACCGGCACGGTGACGACTCAAGACGAGGTTCCATTCGCCAAGATTTTCGCCATGGCGTTTGGCACCCCCAACGGCTGGAACTCCGGCGCCGGCAATCATTGCGGCACGGCGGAACATCTATATGGCGCTTTGCTGCACGCCTCCTGGTCCAAGCAGCCCGACCCGGACCACTGCCGCTACTTACTCAACTTCGGCACGGCATCCGGCTTCGGCAGTTACTATTGCGTCACCGGCATGGCGCAGCGAATCGCCGAGGCGCGGGTGCGCGGAATGAAACATGTCTGCATCGATCCTTTCTTGAGTCCGAGCGCGGAAAAGGCCGATGAGTGGATTCCGATCGTACCCGGCACGGACGGCGCCTTTGCTATGGCGGTGCTCAACGTGCTCTTGCATGAGTTGGACATCTATGACGGCGATTATTTGAAGCACCACACCAACGCTCCCTATCTCATCGGTGATGACGGCGTCTATGTTCGCGATGCGGAAAATCATCAGCCGCTGATTTGGGATCCGCTGCTCGGCGCGGCGAAACCGTTCGATTCTCCCGGCATCAGCGACTTCGCTCTGGAAGGGGAGTTCAGCGTCGACGGACTGCGAGCGCGGCCGGCCTTCGCTCTGCTAAAGGAGCATTTAAAACCCTTCACTCCCGAATGGGCCGAAACGATCACCTCGGTGCCGGCCGCAACGATTCGGCGCGTCGCCACGGAGTTCGGCCAAGAGGCGCGCATCGGCAGCACCATCGTGCTCGATGGCAAGACCCTCCCCTACCGTCCGGTTGCGGTCACCTATTTCAAGGGCGCCCAGGGACATAAGAATGCCCTGCTTAGCTGCATGGCGCTGGAACTGTTGACCGAGATCGTCGGCGCCTCGAATGTTCCCGGCGGTCTGTTGGGCATGAACTCTTGTTCCCTGGGCCATCCCGACAGCGACCAGCCGAAATGGATTCCTCATGCCGGCCGCGACGGGCTCATGGTCACCGGATACTGGCCGAACCCTCCGCCGCCCTATCCGCCTAAAGAGGTTAAGAAACCGGAAACCATCGACCTGCGAGCGATGGTTCCCACCTGTCCGGGAAGCTCCGGCGCGCTGCCCGTGGTCATGGCCGATCCGGAGCGCTTCAAGGTTCCCTACAAAATCGAGATGAATTTCCACGTCGGCGCTAACCATGTGATGACCTTCGCCGATCCCAACGCCATCGCCGCAGCCTTCAAGGATGTCTTTCAGGTATCGTTTGCGCTGTTTCTCGATGAGTCGACTTACTTCTCGGACATCGTTCTTCCCGCCGCCAGTTATCTCGAGAGGCTCAGCCACACCGCCGACTGGATGAGCTCCAACAGCCCGGTGGGGGAGTGGTGCTATCACGTCCGCCAACCGGTGGTGGAGACCATCGCCGAGCGGCGCAGCGTCTGCGAGGTGCTCTTGGATCTTGCCGAGCGGCTGGAGATGCGCGAGGAGTTTTACGCCTTGATCAACGTGATGCTCGACCTCAAGGAACCTCATCGGATCGACCCGAGCCACCGCTTCTCATGGGAGGAGATCGTTGACCGCCGTTACAAGTCGCTTTTCGGCGAGGGCCGCGGGCTCAAATGGTTTAAAGAGCATGGCCTGCTCAAGTGGCCGAAAAAAGTGGAGGAGGTCTATTGGAAACCTTTTTCCCACGCTCGCGTGCCGATCTATTTCGAATGGTTCAAGACGCTGGGCGAGCAAGTCGAGGCGATGGCGCAAAAGACCGGCATCGATCTCGACACCAGCGCGTTCCAGCCGCTGCCCGAGTGGCGCCCCTGCCGCAGCCATAGGGAAAACTCCGACGGTTTCGATCTCTACGCGATTTATTACAAATTTCCGATGCAGACCTTCTCCGGCACCTATGACAATCCCTGGCTCGATGAGGTCTGCAACATCGAGCGGTTCGCCTACGGCGTGGCGATCAACGCCGAAACGTCGCGGCGCAAAGGCATCGAAGAGGGAGACTGGATGGAGATCACTTCAGTCTCCACCGGCAACACGGTGCGCGGTCGCGCCGCCGTCACCGAAGGAATCCATCCCGAAGTGATCGCCATCGCCGGCTGCGGCGGCCATTGGTCGAAATATTTGAGCGTCGCCAGCCAGGAAGGGAAGGGTCTCTGCTTTGAGTGGTTGATGCCGGTGGGACTGGACAATGTCGACATCCCATCGCTGACCCAGGATCTCTGCGTCAAAGTAAAAGTGGCCAAGGCCGGAGCCGCGTCATGAGATACGGAATGGTCATCGATCTCAAGAAGTGCATCGGCTGCACCGGCTGCGCGCTGGTGTGCAAAGTGGAAAACGCCACACCGCCGGGCATTGTCTGGCTGCGCGTGATCAAGCACGAGACCGGCAAATATCCGCAAGTGCGCCGCGTCTCGATTCCGCTTCAGTGCATGCACTGCGCCGAGCCGCCCTGCATGGAAGTCTGTCCGACCGGAGCGACCAGCAAACGCGCCGACGGCATCGTCGACATCGATGCCGAGAAATGTGTCGGCTGCCGCTATTGCATGGTGGCCTGTCCCTACGATCAACGCTTCTTCCTGGCAAAAGAGCGTCACTATTTTAAAAACGGCCCCACGCCCTTCGAACAGATCGGTTATCAGCGCCATCAGGAAGGGGTCGTCTCCAAATGTAACTTTTGCGCGCCGCGCTTAGAGAAAGGACTCGAGCCCGCCTGCGCCGCCAATTGCATGACCAAGGCGCGCACCTTCGGCGATCTCGAAGATCCCAACAGCGAAGCATCGAGACTGATTCGCGATCGCGGCGGCTATCAACTTTATCCGGAACTCGGAACGAATCCGTCGGTGTATTACCTACCGGCGTAGGTCGGATTTTTCATGGGCCGAGGAAAAGAAGCAACATACCGTTGTCCGAGGAGTGAGCCTCGTAGCGAGCGGGCACAGGAGCGTAAAGCCGCGCCGCCTTGTAGGGACCTTGGTAATAAGCTTGTGTTCCCGTCTCACGGCGCGCTCCACCACTTAAGTTTGCAGGCCTCTTCAAGGCACAGGCCCATTGCCCGCGACCGGAGAGGCTCGCTCCTCGGACAATTTGCTGTGCACAATACCGGGTAGGAGAAAGCTATGTCATCCGTCGAACCCTTCCAAATAAGAATCGGCGATCTGCGCGAACGCTTTCGGCCGCAAAGGGAATGGGCCGAGGGGCCCGGCCTGCTGCTGATCGCCGCGCATTTTCTCACCGGCAGCGGCGCGGGAGCATGGCTGGTCGCCGTCTTGCTCGGTCTTAGACCCGGATTGATGATGGGTTTTTCCCTGGTCGCTGTAGGCGCCTTTTTTCATCTTCTTTTTCTTGGCCGCCCCGAGCGCTTCTGGCGCATGATGAGCAGCTTCGGCACTTCCTGGATCAGCCGCGGTATCGTCGGGGTGACGCTGTTTCTCGCCAGCGCCGCTGTCTATCTTTCACTTACTCTGCTCGGACTTGGGGAAACGGTTCTTGCGGGCGCTATGCTATTTCTCTCCGTCCTCGGAGCGTTATGGGTGGTGGTTTACAAAGGCTTTGTCTGGGCTTCCAGTAAAGGCATTCCCCTTTGGAACACTCCTCTGGTCCCGGTTCTCTACATCGCTTATGCGCTGCGGGGCGGCACTGCGGTGTTAATGCTTCTGGCCGCCGCGGGAGCTGCGCAGGAACCTTTGGGTTCCCTCGAACCCATCAAGCTCTGGCTCGCCGTTTCGACGGCCGTCCTCGTGTTGATCTATATAGATGTCATGCGCGGCAGCGGGATGACGGCGCTTCGTTCGGTCAATCTCATGCTCTTCGGCCGGGTCGCGCTGCCCTTTTACTTCGGCGCCCTCGCGCTGGGTTTGATCGTTCCTATCGGCATCGGCGGGTTTGCGTATTTCGGTGACCTCTCGGCGGCATGGCTCGCGCTGGTGGGCTGCTTGTCGCTGGTGGGCGACCTTTCGATTATTTACTGCATCGCCAAGGCAGGGTTGTATCGGCCCTTGCCGGTTTGAGCGCAGCCAACAGAATTTCGGTTGCGGCGAATCAAAAGCTCCGCGCCAAATAACCAAAGGAAGGAGCCGGCAACCGTGAATAAAAAACCGCTCTTTTGGATCGTTTGTTTAGTTTTCCTTACTTGTCTGCCTGCCCGACAGACACAAGCAGCCGCCGCTCGCACCGCGGTCATTACCTTCGGCAGCTTCAGCGAAAGGGAAGTTGCGCTCTTTGTCGCCCAGGATTACGGCTTTTTTCGCAAGCTTCAGCTGCTCATCTTTGAGTTTGCCTAAATCAATCATGATGACGGATTTAGAATTTGCGTTATATAAAATTTGTGATGGCAAGGCGTTATTGAAAAGTTCTCACTTTCGTTCGGGTTGCCATCAGCTCGCTTTTAAAAGAGCCACAAGATAATCAAAATTCCCATTGACATGAAAATCATAGATTTTCAAGTTCCCAAAAACCCTTCGGTTTTTTAGGACAATTTCCTTGAGATTGGAATAATTTTTGTGATAATGCTCACGAGTAAAGATGGCAACCTTCAACTTTTCAATAACACCGATGGCAATTAGATTCTGATTAAGCCCATTTTATAAAGAACAACGCTAATTATAATTAATACTGCTATAAATATAACAAACCAAAATCCCCATTTTTTCGGAGATTTGGCTGCAGTTTGCTTTGTCGCAGCTTGCGGAGCGTCTTTTTTATCTCCAGCCGCTTTCTGCATCCTATCCCATTCTTCCGCTCCTTTTGAGTGCTTCCAGCTGTTTATGGCATCCTTTGCCTCTGACTTGTCCATTCCTTTCTTTCTCCACCATTCTTCGACCTCTTCCGGCTTAATATCGGGGTCTTTTAGAGCACCCTCCCCTTCCTTGATGAGCTTTTGATGCGGTTTTTGATGCGCCATTTTACCACTTTAATTTCAGCACTCCGGACAAATACAGGA
>JACPFE010000006.1 GCA_016183145.1 Deltaproteobacteria bacterium
CGGGTTGGGAACGGCTGCTGATGAGAGGCGAGAGAACTATGGAGCATGGATCGATTCGCAAATCGGCGATGGAGAGTGGGAGGAGATCAGGCATTCGACGCAACGGGGCCGGCTGATCGGGCGGGAAGCGTTTCAGAAACAAGTTGAAACGATGACGGGGCGACGTTTAGTTGGCGAAGCGCGAGGCCGGCCAAAAAAACTGGCCGTGCGTGAGGTCGAAAAAGTTCTCTGACCCCAATTTCCAATTTGTCATCTGCCGGAGCCGTTTATTGCCAGAGTCACAGCATCGGTCGGGTACTTTCGGCACAATAACGAGGACAAGTTCGTACCACTCGTCGTTACTAAAGTATTCTAAACGACGGGGGAGCGGGGTCAGGCGGGGCGCGGGAATAGGAAAAATCAGAGATTCAAGATAAAATGCTATCGCTCAGTTTGGCAAACAACTGAACTGGATGGTTCCATGAAAAAAATCTTTTTTGCGGTTTTTCTTGTGCTCGTTTCAAGAGCGGATCTGCACTCCCAACCTTCTTTCTATGAAGGCAAGACCATCAGGATGATCGTGGGGTTCTCGCCGGGAGGCAGCAACGATTTGTGGACCCGCCTCATCGCCCAGCACATTGGCAAGTACGTTCCGGGGAATCCTGAAATCGTCGTGCAAAACGTGGCCGGTGGCGGCTCGATGGTTGCGGCCAATCAAGTCTACAGCGTAAGCAAACCCGATGGCCTGACGTTGGCGAATATTGCCCCGGCGCTTTACCTGGAGCAGCTTGCGGGACGCAAAGAAGTCCAGTTCGACTGGGCGAAGTTCACCTGGATCGGCTCACCGGAACGTACCGAGGAAGTTTTATTCATTCGCTCGGACAGTCCTTATAAAACAATCGACGATCTGCGCAAGATCGCTGCGCCTGCAAGGTGTGGAGCTACCGGGATCGGCTCGGTGGATCACTATTTCCCGAAACTTTTGGAAGACATCCTGGGGGTGAAGTTTAATATCGTGACCGGCTATCCAGGCGCTGCCGAGGTGCACCTGGCGATCGAAAAAGGCGAGATGCAATGTCGCGTCGGCAGTGTCTCCTCTTTTTTGGATCGTGAACCCGGACGGACTTGGGCAAAGAGCGGATTTGTTCGGGTGCTGGTTCAGGGCGGTAAAAAGCGCGACCCCCGGCTCCCCGACGTTCCCACAATCTATGAGCTTATGGACAGATATAAGTCAACCAACGCAGTCAGAGGCCTGGCCAACGTGCTGCTCTCTCCCGGCGTTCTCGGGCGCCCTATGGTCGCTTCACCGGGAATTCCCCCGGAGCGCGTAAAACTTTTGCGGGCGGCTTACGCTAAAACACTCAGCGACCCGGCCGTCATGGCCGACCTAAAGAAGAGAGGCTGGCAAGCAAGTCCGGTTAGCGGAGAAGAGTTGGAAGCGGTAGCAAAAGACGTAATCGCACAGCCGCCGGAAGTTGTCGAAAAGATGAAACAGCTGTTGGATCTCGCAACAAAGTGACTTAAAGAGCCTCGCAGAATTTCGCCAGATCGACGGAAAAGGGGGTCCGAGAACTTTTTTCTTGACGATGCGCGTGCTTCGACTATAAGCTCCGCTAGACTTCCCGCAGCACAGGGATGTTCTATGGTAGAAAGCTATAGTCATTGGGAGATCGCAAGGAGCTTAAATGTTGGAAGCCACTCTACGGTCAGTTCTGCGTGGGCGGTAATGAAAAAGAGGCTAGAAAAAGATGGCGTGCTGCGTGAACAAGTCAAGAAGATCCAGGAACGGTTATCTGTAAACTATGGACATCCAGGGAGTTGACTCCACAGCCAATCAAAAAGGAGGAGCAAATGAACCATAGCTCATGGCGAGTCTTCGTGTCTATCATGGCGTTGTACTCCCTTACCGTTTTGGTGCCGCAAAACGTTTCCGCCCAGAAGCCCTTCTACGAGGGCAAGACGGTGACCGTCCTGGTCAATTATGCCGCCGGAGGACCGACCGACGTCGAGGGTCGAGTTTTGGCGCGGCATCTTGCCAAGCATATCCCGGGACAACCTAATGTAGTCGTCCAGAATATGGGAGGGGCTGGCGGCATCATAGGAATAAATTACTTGGGGCAAGTCGCCAAACCCGATGGTCTGATGATGGGCTATTTTACCGGCGCGATCTTCCATCAGCAGGTCAAAAATCCAGCGCTGCGCACGGACTTGGCTAAATACGGATTTATCTCGGGAATCCAGGGAGTCACGGTGTCATACATTCGAGCCGATGTGCCTCCTGGAATCAAGAAACCCGCCGATATCGTTAAGGCGCAACGTTTCAAAGCCGGAGGCCTAAGCTTTGACAGCTCCAAGGATGTCCGTTTTCGCCTTTCATTTGATCTTTTGGGATTGAAGTACGACTACGTGACTGGCTACAACTCCAGCTCGGAAGCAAGGCTAGCGGTGCAGCGTAATGAAGTTCAGTACCATGACGAGACTCTTCCGGGTTACCGCTCTCAGGTGGAACCCAGCATGGTAAAATCGGGCCAGGTCACGGCGCTCTATTATACCGACCTTGTCACTCCAGAGGGCGACGTAACAGATAGCCTGGATGTCCCTGAGCTTCTTTCTTTCACTAAATTCTATAAGCAAATTTTCGGCAATCCTCCTTCGGGGATCAAGTACGAAGCGTTGAAAGCGGCCAACATCTCCGGCACGAACATGACGCGCGCGGTTTTGCTTCCGCCCGGTTCTCCTCGAGAGGCTGTGGCCGCCCTCCAACAGGCGATTACATCCTTGTCGAGAGATGAAGAATATCTCGGGGATGCGATGAAGGTGATGCGGTTCCATCCCAGATTCGAGATGGGTGAACAAGCGGAAAGGCTCTATCAAAAGGCGACGCAGGCATCCCCTGAAGTAGCTAGTTTTATCAGGCAGTATATCGAGCAGGTAAGAAAATAATTCCGCAACTTCCCAGAAAGATGACGAGGAGGCGCTCCCTTTCGCCGCTGCGGCCGCCGGGCCGCGACTCCGATCTACGCTGATTTTACCGGGCGAAATTTTGGTAGCGTATATTCAGGCAAATCTTCATAGACCACCTCCACCGCCATGGCAATCCTGACCTCATCGGGTGGGCAGTCCACGACGTTGCTCACTATTCGCCCGCCTTCATCCAAGTCAATCAGAGAAACATTATAGGGAATCTTATCCTGGTAGGCCGGATGCCACGGTCGATGGTAAGTCACGCAAGAATAAACTTTTCCCTTGCCGCTAAGAATCGCCCATTCGTAGTCTGACGCCAGACAATGCGGGCAGCGCGCCTGTGGTGGAAAATTAAATATTTTCTTGCACGAGGAGCAACGCTGGGCTGTAAGCCTGTGCTCTCTCAGACTAGCCCAAAATGGCTTGGCCTCGGGCTCGTCGAGGAAGGGTTGGCCTCTGCGCGCGGCGCGGCCTCTTTCGTCTTGTGTCTTGCTCATAATGCCCCCAGGATTAGCGTGGCATGCATAGCGAGACTACCTCCATGGCCGCTGACGATGCCCACCTTGGCATTCGCCACTTGACGCTCTGGCTCTACTTCGTTACCCCGAAGCTGCTTGACCGCCTCGGTGATATGGAGTTGGCCTTCAAGATGAGCTTGCGATAACAATCCGCCGTGCGTGTTGAGCGGCAGTTCGCCACCGAGGCCGATCCGCCCATCCTTGACGAAGTCCTTGCCATCGCCCTTGGCGCAGAAACCGTAATCTTCGAGAGTGATCAAGGCGGTAATCGTAAAACAATCATAGATCTCGGCGAAGTCCATATCTTTAGGGCCGAGTCCTGCCATCCGGTAGGCCATTTCCGAAGACTTCTTGCCGCCAAGAGTCGTAAGCGTAGGCGCGTCGAGGAGACTGAAATGCGGGTGATGCTGTCCCATGCCCAGAATCGCAATCGGCCGTTTGGGAAAATCCCGCGCGCGTTCGACGCTCGTCACTAGCACGGCCCCTCCGCCGTCCGACTCCAGAGAGCAATCTAACAAGTGGAGTGGCGCGACGATCATGCGCGACTGCTGGTGATCTTCGATTGTGATGGGCTTTCGAAGAGTAGCGTTCTTATTGAGGCTCGCGTGTTTGCGGGTGGATACCGCGATATGAGCGAGGTCCTCGCTCTTGGTGCCATATTCATACATGTGACGTTGTGCCGCAAAAGCGTGGCCGCCCGCAGCGGCAAAATGGCCCCACGGCTCCTCCCAATGCTCGTCGCCACGCCGGATCGAATGGCCGGGCGTCGGATCGGGAGTTGCCCGCTTGCGCGCATGGACACACATTAACGTCGTCGCCATGCCTGCTTCAATGGCCATCACCGCATGTTGGACCATGGCGATGGGAGTCGCGCCGCCGAGTGCCAGATCGGTCGCAAAACCGGCATTGATGCCAGCCATGTGAGCGAGTTTTACAGCGTAGCTCCGGTGCGAGTCGTTCAAGGGTTGGTTGGTCAAAAGGCCGTCGACCTGGGAAGCTTTGATTCCAGCGTCTTCCAGGCAGGCCTTGATCGCCTCGAGATGGAGAGAGTTGGTGGTAGCGTCTGGGCGTTTTCCGACCGCCGTCTCACCCATTCCGACGATCGCGCATTTGCCACTGAGGTTTGTCATATTTCCCCCCTTCGCACACCGTTAAAAAAGGCCCATCCGTCAATTAGTCGATCGGAGTTTTTTCCCGGTTCGATGCGATACATCCGAGATACGCTCGCCAGACTGATGATTCTCTCCCCTTTCACACTACCCCGTTAAAGAACAGATAGAATTACGCGTCAGGCTTTGCTTGTTTGATAATATCTCACTTTAATTAATCCCAAGCCTAACACAATTCAACCAGTTTAGACTACTCGCGCCGAGCACCTCGGCGACGACTTCCGCCATCCTGATCTTCTCAGCGCGCCGGCAGCGGATCGACGCCGGACAACTTCTTCAGCAATTCGATAATCTCGGGGTCGCGGGGTGTCTCCTGGATCACTTTCGTAAGTTCTTCGGGCATCAGAGGCGAAGCATCGTCGGTGACGAGCTTCTTAAACTCGGCACGGAACTGCGGATCTTTGAACACCTTGCGCATCGCGTCTTGCAGGATCTCCACGCGATCTTTGGGCGTTCCCGGCGGCAATACGAACGGCGACGCGACCGTTCTGAAACCGCGCTACGTGGTCAAAAGTTTTTTTTCTTTATCTGTTTTGGCGAAGCTCTCGATCTCCGGCAGTCGGGCGAGGCGCGGATGCGGCGGTTTATCATTTTTCGGCACGGCCAAGACCGCGTGAAAGTCCATGATGCCCTTTTCCACCCAATCGCGATTGCGGGTTAGCACTGAAGTCACGTTGTTCGCGCGCGAATCGATCTCCCCGTTGTTGAGTGCGACATCGGCTTCCAGCGAGGAATAACCTGTTACGAACTTAGGCGCCTTTAAATCGAGAAAGTAAGCAAACAATCTTGCCGAAATATAGGCGACTGCGCCCACTTCCTGAGCACCGATGCGAATGCCGCTGGCCGTTCGCAGTTTGTCTAAAGTGTTCAGACCGAGCTCCCGCCGCGTGTAGATGACATTGTGGTTTTCGCTCACCGGCGTGCCCAGATAGATGAATTTGTCGATATCATACATAACACCGGTTTCTTTCATGACCTGCAGTCCGATCACGGAACTACTGAGAGCTCCGATCGTAAGACCGTCGGGGCTGGCGTTTTGGAAGACATGATTCGCGGCTCGGCGTCCGCCGCCGCCTTGAATGAACACGATAACAATAGTCGGGTTACCCGGAATGTATTTACGCAGATATGGGACGACAGTTTTAACGCGCAGTCCGGCAGTGCCGCCGGGATCGTTATTGATGATCCTTATTGTCTTGCCTAGATAAAGAGGCGCCTGTGAATAAACAAATGTCGGAGCAACGGTCAGCAGAGACAGGACGCCGACGAAGGCTATAAGAAGCGGATTTTTCTTTCTCATTCGATTCTCCTCAGGCCGTCCAGGAATCCAAACTAAGAAACCGAGATGCTCAACATCTGAAACGATTAACCGATCATCACCCTGAACAAATGTTTATCACAACTGGCCCATGGAGGGGTATTTCTTGCTCAATCGAGTTTGGGGCCACCCATTGCCCCGATTGATTAACTCCATGATGGAGTAGTCAACGGGTAGCAGGCAAGTACGGCAAGTTTAACACGGATTCCGGATTCGGATTTCCGATTCTTCGAGATCGCGGTTCGCGTCCGCGGTGAGCAGCACTTCGAAACGCATCAACGGCGCGCCTTGGATTCCCTGAGCCGTTTGATCGCGGCAGCAGCGGGCACGACCTTAACCAGCTTCGCTGTCTCTTCCGGTTTCTCCACGATGACGCTGTGGCCGGCGGCGGGGCTGATTTTTAATTCGCCACAATTCTGAATCAGTTTGGCATCGGTCTCACCAGGGGAGCGCGGCACGAAGTTATCTTTCTCGCCCCAGATGACCAGCCCCGGTGAAGTGATATTGTACTCGCCTGGAAGGACACACTCAATCTGAGAGACTTGGACGTGTTCCAGGCCAGCCGTGGGATTGATTTTCTAGGCCGTTACTCCATCACTCCATTACACCAGAATCTTCTTCCCTTACGGCACATACATCGCGTCGATCAGGCCGGACGCCTGTTTCTCGAACATTCCCATCTCGACGCCCTCTCTGAGCCAAGTTTTCTGCGCCTTCAGCGTGGCGGCGTCGGGCCAGGTGAAGTCGGCGGGCAACAGGAAGACCTTGGTGCGCGGCCATGCGGCGGCTAGCTCCTCGGGTTTTTGTTGAAGTGCGCTTCGTCCTGCTGCACGCCGCGATACGCTTCTGTCCATGCCGCGCGCAGCCCGGCCACGAGCGCCGGATTTTCTTTCACCCACGGCTCGAGCCCGGCTAGCCAGATGACCGGCATGACCTTGACGTTGAGCAGGCGCGACAGCTCATCGCGGAATCCCAACAGCGTCCTGTATTTCCCGCTCGCCAGCAGGCGCGACACATGCGCCTCCCAGAGCAGCGCGGCTTCGACTTCCCCTTTTTCCAACACAGCGATAATCACCGGCGCGCCCAGCTTCTTCAACTGAAAATCCTTTTCGATGCTCAAGCCGCGCTTGCGCATCATGAAATCGAACAGGTTGTAGAGCGTCGTCACTTCCGACGTTAAGGCGACCGGTTTTCCTTTCAGCTCTTCCACCGAATTGTACGGCGCGTCTTTGCGCACGAGCACATACATGTGGCTGGTCTGGTAGGGCTGGATGAACCGTATCGGGATATTCCTAAGGTTGGCGCGGAGTCCGGCCTCCGGCGTCATCAATCCAACGGAAATCGCCTTGATGCCGAGCAGGCGCTGGATCTCCGGCACGCCCGCCCAGCGCGGCTTCATGACAAAGCCGTTCTTTTTATCCAGCCCCTTATCGAGGATGTATTGCCCGCCCAAGCCGAACAGCCCATCCTGAGGCAGCCCGACCTCGACCGTCGGCAGCTCCGCCGCATAGGCTTCCTTGCCTGGAATCGCCGGCGCAATCAACGCGCCGATCGCGCATGCGATGACGGCTGTGATTGTCAAGAGGGCGCGATGAATCGCGCCCCTACTGCCTGCCCTGGGCCCTGTCGAACGGCCTGTGGCCATCTGCCTGCCCTGAGCCGCGTCGAGGGGCTGGCTGCGCTTTGCGCCCTGCGCTTCGCGCTCTGCTTTCTTCTTCATACTCCCTCCTGATCGACGAGTTTGAGCACGGTCTGTAACAACCTTTTCTTGAACCGGATGAAAGCAAGATCGTCGAGGTCCCGCTCCGTCGCTTCGAGCGGATTATCGACGACCTCTAGAATATGCGCCGGCCGGGAAGAGAAAATAACGACGCGGTCCCCCATGTAGGCCGCCTCTTCCACGTCGTGCGTGACCAGCATGGTCGTCTGCCCCAGCCGGGCGCAGATATCCACCGTGTCCTGGCGCAGTTGGCGCGCCGTCAACTGGTCGAGCTTGCTGAACGGCTCGTCCATGAGAAGAATCTCCGGCTCGATGGCCAGGCCGCGGGCCAGCCCGACCCGCTGCCGCATGCCGCCCGAGAGATAGAGCGGGTATTGCTTGCGAAAGCTGAGCAGGCCGACAAGCGACAAATACTTTTCCAGGCGCCCCTGCCAGCTCTCGCGCGGAATCTTCATTCCTTTGAACGCGAAGACGAGATTGTCCTCCACCCGCTTCCAATTCAGCAGACGAGGGTCCTGGAAGACGTAGCCGAGCTTCGGGCTACGCGCCGGGAGATCCGGGATGTGGGATGTAGGATGCAGGGTTGAACCCGGAACCCGAAACTCAATTTCGCCTTGGTCCAACTTCTCCAGGCCGGCGATCGCGTTTAACAGCGTGGACTTGCCGCAGCCCGACGGCCCCAGCAGGCAGGTAATGCCGTGCTCCTTGGCGTCGAATGAGACGCCGTCGAGCACGAGCATCTCGGAGCCGTCCTCGCGCGGAAAAAACTTCACGGCACGATCAACGCGTACGTACGCCATCTTTCACTCGTCCGCCTGTTCCCATTCTTGCGTTCTTGATTCAATCCAAAATTTAAAATCGCTTGGTCTATCTTCTCCAGGCCTCGACTCTGGGACGCCACCGGGTGACGGAGCGCTCCAGCCAGCCGATCAGGCCGAATTCGATCACGATCATGACGACCAGAAATGTGATGGTCCAGGCGAGCACGGCCTTCATCGAAAAGACATTGAAGCCGCGCACCACCTGGTAACCGACGCCGTTGCTGAAGCCGAACATCTCCACCACCACCACCACTTTCCAGGCGAGCCCCAGGCCGTAGCGGATCGCCGCGAGGATGTGGGAGATAAGCTGGGGGAGAATCACGTCCACCACCTTCGACCAAGCGCTCGCGTGAAAGACCTTGCTCATGTCGATCAGGTCCTTGTCGATCGACTTGGTTCCCTGCCAGATGCTGATCGCCAACATCGGCGCGATCGTCACGGCCACGGCGGCGTAGGCGCTGGTTTCGTTCAGACCGAAAAACATGATCGCGAGCACGGCCCAGATAAGCCCCGGCATCGTGAGTCCCAGAATAACCGGCGGCTCGAAGAAGCTCTCCAGGCTTCTGAGCGTCCCCATGAAGATTCCCAGCGGAATACTGACGATCATGGCCAAGCCGAAGCCGACCAGGACTCGCCGCAGTGTGGCGCCCATCTCGGTGAAAAAATTCCCCGACGTAACGATCACGCCGACCTCGGCAAAGGTATCCCACGGCTTCGGCACGAGCGACGGAGGAAAAAACAGGCTCAACAGCCACCAGATAGAAACCAGCGCGATAACCGACGCCACCCTGAGACCCACGTCTCTCAACGTCTGCCTCTTGGCGGCAGACCGCGCGCGGCGAAACGAAACCTCCGTGGAGAGCGAAGCGCTGCCGGCCCCGGTTGGGACGGCTATCGCTTGATCCTGCCGCGCAGGTTCGGCGGGCGTGATGCTATCGAGGGATGACATGAGAGTTTCTCTCCGTAGGTTTTACCCCTATTGCGGCGCCCATCTTATGACGCCGCTCCGCCTCGGTCAACCAGAAGAGATTTCTCTCTTCTTTCGCTATCCAGCCTGCTCGACCGAAGCAGCCCTTCCGACGATCGCTTCTTTCACCGCCTGTTTGTCGATCTTGTCTCCGCGCAGCGGCAGATCGGAGGCCAGTTCAAGCCGCTCCGGCCATTTGTACGGTGCGAGCTTTTTCTCCTTAAGGAAAGCGACCATCTCATCGAAAGAGAGCGAGCCACGGGAAAAGGGGGTCACCCATTTTTCCGGAAGGAGCACGTCAGGGTTATTAACGAATCCGGTGAGGACTACCTCTATCCCGCAGATTATTTTGTTCCGCTAACGCTTCCTCTTGAGGTGGAGCGGGCCCTTTCGGCTGCTGATTGTCAGTCAAGCGGACTACCTCTTAGCCACGATCTAATTGAGGCGTCGTTTAGTTCAATCATGGGATTTTCACGCTACCACCCCTTTTGATTTCTTCTCCGCCATGTACTTCCTCATAGCAAGGCGCCTCTTATTTCGTTTGCGCTTCTGCCAATTTTTTCGTGCGTCCGCCTATTCTCCTTGTGCGCCGGGATGAACCGGCGGGTTGTTTGCGGATGGGAGTTCCACACGGGTAAAGGTTAGCCACCCACGCCGGACTTGAGTCATGCGTGGCTGTCCGCAACTTCAGCCACGAAGCGTTGATAAAGGAACGTGCAGGCATGGTAACGAGCCGAGTTAAACTTATCAATCCTGCGAGATTGGCCTGAGGCGTCGCTCAGTTCAATCTCAGGCCGATTTTAGTTTTTTTCCCTCGACGAATCTGGTTCTCCTTCTGCCGTGAATAATCGTTTTCGCAATTACCCTCTGTGTGATAAGTTCGGCGCACGACCGAGCTGGGATACGTCGCGAAGATCAAGCCGTAGTTCGACAAGCGCGGGGTGCATTATGAAAATCGGTCTAAGCCCTCTCCAAGGACAGGCAAGTTTTGCGGAAACCTTGCAAGAATGCGAGCGCGCCGAAGCGGCCGGATTCGATTCGATCTGGCTGGGCGAGCATCACAACAACCCCGTCTTATATCCGGCTCCCCTAATTGGGCTCGCCGCCGTCGCGAGCCGGACACGTTCTATCGGTCTAGGGACGGGCGTTCTCTTGCTCCCTCTCTACCACCCCGTGATGGTTGCAGAGGAGGGAGCAATGGTGGACGTGATTTCCGGCGGTCGCTTGATTCTAGGCGTGGGTGCCGGCTACGCTCCGGAAGAATTTGCCGCTTTCGGATGCTCGCTCAAAGAACGCGGCAGCCGATTGGAGGAGAGCGCGGCGCTTCTGCACCGGCTGTGGACCGAAGAGGATGTCACCCATCGTGGAAGGTACTATCAGTTGGACAATACAACGGTTGCGCCCCGCCCGGTTCAGCGACCACGACCGCCGATCTGGTTCGGCGCCTGGGCAGAGCCGGCGATACGCCGCGCGGCGCGCTTGGGAGACGCGTGGTTCGTAGGACCCTCGGCTAATCTCAACGAGATCGAACCCTGCGCCCGCCTCTACGAAAAAGCGTGCCGGGAGTCGGGCAAGGGCGCGGGGCAGGTTGCCTTATTTCGCTATGTCTTCGTGGCGAGCAACACCCAAGAAGCGATCGACATCGCGGGAGACCCGTTTATCCAAGCCTTCGAGAGGATGTACTTCCGCTGGCCGCACCCGGTCGTTAAGCGCCCCGCCGGGCATCTCACGATTGCGCGACTCGCCGAAGACCGGATAATTTTTGGCGACCCAGCGACCTGCGTCGATGAAATCATCCGGTTTCGGAACGAGCTGAGCGCCAACCATCTCGTGTGCCGATTCTCGGTTCCAGGAATTCCGCGTGAAGCCTGCCAAACCTCTCTCGACCTTTTCACACGCGAAGTCTTGCCGGCGCTGCGACAGTAGTATGGTTTCCGGGCGCACACACAGGTGCGCCCCTACAGGCGCCTCCTTATGATTGTAGGGGCCGACCTGTGTGTGGGCCCTGTCCGCTATCGCCAGCCGGGAAAGTAGTCTTCGAGCTTGATGTCGTCCGATCCCGGGACTTTGATCTCTTCCGGATAGTTCGATTTGCGGGTGGCATCAATGCCCATTTTGGTGACGAGATGAGATCCGCCCGCCGGATCATAGGATGCGGGATCCAGCGGCGAACCTTTCGCGTAAGTCACCATGAAAGTGTCTGTGTCGGCGCGTACGCGCGTGGCGATGGCGTGCAACACCTCCTCATCGTTGAGGATGTTAACGTCCTGGTCAACAACGACAACGTATTTGAGAAACGGGTCCGCGGCGAAAGCCGCCATAGCGGCATTCTTGGGCTCGCCTTCGATGATCTTCTCGATCGAAAGATAGCATATGAAACGACACCTGCCCGAAGCAGGCACGTGGACCGCCCGCACTTTGGGCGATGCCAACTTGACGGTTTTCATGATGGTTGTGGAACGAACGATGCCAGAGAGTAGAAGGTTGTCGGCGTGACCGACGAAACTCGATTGGTACAGCGCGTTTCGGCGCATGGTGATCGCTTTAACTTGAACGATCGGATTCTTGCGCCGCGGTCCGTAAGTTCCCGGATATTCGCCGAACGGGGCTTCGTCCTTACGCTGCTTGGGAAGGATTTCGCACTCGAGTACGATCTCGGCATCGGCCGGCACTTCCAGATCGATATTCCGGCACGGCACCAGCCGCACGGGCTCGCCCATGATTCCGCCCGCGACGGAAAACTCGTCCGTTTCCAAAGACGTAAAGGAAAGGCAGCCGACGTAAAACGCCGGATGATGGCCGATCGCCACAGCCATCGGCGTCGGTCGATTTTGCCTCTCGTACATTTGCCAAATATAGTGGCCGTGAGCGGTTTCGGAGAGCTGAACGCCGAAACTATCCGGGGAATGAACCATGAGCCGGTAAATGCCCGCGTTACGCACGCCGGAGTCGGGGTCGCGCATGATGCCGAACCCGGCGGTGATATACCGGCCCGCATCTTTCTCATGATAAGTCAGAATTGGCAGCCGGGTTACGTCTACATCGTTGCCGGCAAGCACTACCTCTTGCACAGGCGCTTCTTTGACGATGAGAGGAGGCTTGGGAGAATCCTCCCGGGCCGAATACTCGCGGATGAATTGCGGCAGCGTTCCGTCTTTGAGGCCGATTGCTCGAAACAGCCGCCCGGCGTCCGCATGAACATTGGTTACGACCGGTAAAGCCGAGCCTTTAACCTTTTCGAAGATGACGATTGGAAACTTTCGTTCCTTTTCCAGCCTGGCAAGCACGCCCGTCACTTCGAAATGCGGATCGACTTCCCGCGTCACGCGAAGCACTTGATCGGGCTCTTCGGTCTCAACTTCCCTTAAAAATTCTCTTAGGTTCTTAGCCATAAAATCCTTTTAAGGCCTACCGAGCGGCCCGTGGTCATTTCAAAAAACTCAGATCCAAGGCGTTTTCGATGCTAATCTTCTGCTGCATTCCGTTGCGGGCGAACCACTGGGCTTGATCTGCCAGGTTTTCCACGAGCGGCCTGCCGTTCGGATCTTGATAGGGCGGAATGGCCGTCTGGATCACCTTGGCCGGCACCTTTGTGTACTTCTCCAGAATGCCTGCGATTTCGGAGTCCTTGGTGCCGTTCCTATTGAACAGCTCGGCTGCCTTGAGATAGGCATTCATCCAGCGCTGGGCGACTGGCTTGCGCTCTTTGATAAACTTTCCGGAATAGATGATGACGCCCACCTGGACCGGACCCAAACCTTTGACCTGATCCGGCGTGCGAAAACGGACAGCGACCCCGCGCTCGGCGAAGCGCGCCGGCCACGGCTCGACTGCGTAGGCGGCGTCGATCGCCTTGGTCTCGAAGGCGGTAACCTGGTTGGGAGCACCGAGAAAGGTGAGATCCACATCGTTGATCGTAAGCCCGACTTCTTCCGCCATCTTGCCCACTAGGTAGTGCTGGATGTTACCTTTCGCCAGTATGGCGATTTTTTTTCCTTTGAGGTCCTTGAAAGTTTTGACTTGCCCCGAGTCAACCAGGTCTTTGCGCACTGTAAGAAGCGAAAAGCCAAAATCTGCTCGAGCTTGGCCCTTGTCGGCAACGATGCGAAAAGGCGCTTGCTGAGCCACGGCGTTAAAGAGGCCGGCGCTGGCTGAGCCGACCGAAACTTCCAGCTCACCCGCGACGAGAGCGGGAACTTGCTTGGCCGCCGACGCGAAGTTGGTGATGTCGGTGAACACACCCTGTTCCTTGAAGAGTCCTTTCTCGATGGCGATATAAACGGCGGCGTTGGAGATGGCAGCCAGATCTCCAAGCTTCACCGTTTCCAACTGCGCGCTGACCATCGAGGGCAACACAATGCCAAGCGCGACAATCAGGATGCGACACGGTGATTTTACCTGCTTTACCATTTTGCTTGCCATATTTCCCCTCCTAAATAGTTGATATTTTTTCGGGCCGGAAACCAGACTTTAGCCGCATTTACCACGGTGACTCCCGGTGTGTCAATGCGAGGCAAAGGCTGTCCGTCAAAGGATCGCCGCGTCGCCTAGAACACGAGTCACGAGCACGATCACGAATTATACCCGCCGCCACGGACACAGCACTTTTTCGAGCCACTGGAGAATCCAGGTGGTGAGGATGCCGAGAATGCCGAAGGCAATCGTGCAACCGAACACCTGCTTGACGAGAAGCAACTGGTATGATTCCCAGAGCAAGAAGCCGAGTCCCGCCTTGGTGGCTTCGATCTCGGTAATGAAAACCAGGATCAGTGCCATGCCGGCGCCGAGCCTGAGGCCGGTAAAAATATTGGGCAAGGCCCCCGGAATCACCACCTTCATAAAAGTCTGGCGGCGGTTTGCGCCGAGATCGCGCGCGGCTTTGAGAAGCACCGGATCGATCGCTTTGACGCCGGTGACCGTGTTGATAAGCACCAAAAAAACCACACCGATCATGATGGTTATCACCTTGGAGGTTTCTCCGAGACCGAACCAGAGGATGAAAAGGGGAAAGAGCGCCGACTTCGGGATGGGATAGATCGCGCCGACGAGAGGATCGACAGCATCTTCGAACGGGCGAAACCAGCCAACCAAAAGGCCCAAGCCAATTCCGAGCACAGAGCCGTAGATAAATCCCTGGAGCACCCGGTGGAGGCTCACGGCGATCGCCCACGGCAGACGGCCGTCGATGGTCATGTCGAACATGGTGCGCAGAACTGAAGCGGGCGCAGGAACCAACAATGGATTGACTTCGCCGAGTCGTACCACGGCTTCCCAGATCAGGAGGAAAGCGATCGGGGAAATAATCCGAAGCGGCCGGTAGCGTCGCCACATGTGAACTCCTCCAGACGTTCAAATCGTTTCAATCGTTCAAGCCGTTCAAAAGCGTCAAACCCATTAGGGTGCGCCGGGAGCACTCTAGGAACCGTGGAGTCATGGGCTTCACCCAGCACTCCACTAATCCATTACTGCAATACTCCATTCCGACCTACGTCAGTCCTTCGGCTTTTAAAGAACGTTCTACCTCATCGCGAATTCGTTCCGAAAGATATTCGAGCAATTCCACTTCTTGCTTGCCCGTGATGGTGCGCGGCCTGGGAAGACGGACCGGCACAATTTCCTTGATGCGGCCGGGACGCGCCGTAAACAGAACGACCCGATCGCCGAGCAGAACCGCCTCGTCCAGGGCATGGGTCACATAGATAAATGTCCGCTTGGTCTCTTGCCAAATGCGCACGAGCTCGACTTGAAGCACTTTTCGGGTCTGGGCATCCAGTGATGCGAGCGGTTCGTCGAAACACAAAACGGCGGGATCGTTGGCAAGAGCCCGCGCGAGCGCGACCCTCTGGCGCATGCCGCCGGACAGCTCGTGTGGATAACGATGCTCAAATCCGCGCAAACGAACCAGCTCGATCAATCGCTGAGCATTCGCTTCGCGCTCGACTTTTGGCACGCTTCTCACTTCCGGACCAAAAACGATGTTCTCCAAGACCGTCCGCCAAGGAAAAAGCGCGTATTCCTGAAAAACCATGCCGGTTTCCTTGTGACCGTCTAAAGATTTACTGAGCTCAATTCCGCCGCTGGCAGGGTTTTCCAATCCGGCAATGATCTGCAGCAAAGTTGATTTGCCGCAGCCCGACGGGCCAACCAGGACTAGGAACTCCCCGCGCTCAACATCCAAACTGATGCCATCGAGCGCCACCACTTGTTCCTTGGTCCGCTCGATATGCCAGACCTTGCGGATATCTTTGATGTGCAAAACGATTGGCATCGTTGATTCACCTGGCGCGCAAACGCTCTGCCGCCCACTGCACCGCCGCGACAATATTTTGATAGCCCGTGCACCGGCAAAGATTGCCGGTTAAGCGCTCGCGTATTTCTTCTTCGGAAGGGGACGGATTTTCCTGGAGAAACTCATAGGTGGTCATAAGAAAACCCGGCGTGCAAAAGCCGCACTGGAAACCAACCGTCTCCAAAAATCCCTGCTGAATCGGATGGAGCCGGTCGCCGCTCTTGGCTTTTGCCGCCAGCCCCTCGATGGTGACGATGGTTGCGCCATGCGCCTGCACGGCGAAGAGCAAACACGAGCGCACGGTTTCGCCGTTAAGAAGAATGGTGCAGCTGCCGCATATCCCTTGTTCGCAGCCGACATGAGTGCCGGTGAGTCCGAGGTGATCGCGGAGGAAATCAGCGAGCGACAGCCGGGGCTCGACGAGCCCGGTATATCGTTTATCGTTCACGGTCATCTCGATGGCGCAATGGGTTGTCATGATAATCGTCGCGTATGGCAGAGTTGAACCGCTTTTGTCAAAGCCCGCACGGTGAGCACGGCGGCGGCGCGCTTGCGGTATGCGCTCGACGCGCGAATATCCCCGGGCGGGTCCAGCATGTCGCGCAGCAGCGCCGCGGCATCTCTGATCAATTCGTTACCGGGTTGTTGCCCTATCATCGCTTGCTCAACAGCTCTGGCCCGCACCGCGGTCGGCGCCACTCCGAAAAGCGCGACGCGCGGACCGATTATCTTACCCTCTCCGTCCAAATCCACAACGGCAACAACGCCGGCGACGGCAAAGTCACCGTGGCGCCGGGCAACCTCTTCCACGGCATAACCCGACGACGGTTGCAGGACGGGAAAAATGATTTCGCCAAGAATCTCATCAGGGCGAAGGGATGTCGTCAGGTAGTCGATGAAAAATTCATCGGCGCAGACGGCGCGAGCCATCCCATCCCCCAACACCTCAAACTTTGCATCGAGCGCGAGGGCGACGGCGGGAAGCTCGGCTGCGGGATCGGCGTGAACCAGGCTTCCACCGATGGTGCCGCGGTGGCGGATGGCCAAATGGCCAATATGTCGGATAGCCTCGGCGAGCACAGGACATTTCTCCCGCACGATCGCAGAGCGCTCGACTCCGCTTTGCCTCGTCATGGCGCCAATTCTTAAACCTGCCGAAGTTTCACGAATGTGATCAAGACCGGAGACGCCGTTCAGATCGACGAGGATTTTCGGCTTGGTCAGGCGCAGGTTTAAAAGCGGCACCAAGCTTTGGCCCCCGGCCAGTATTTTGGCGTCGAGCCCATGGCGCCGCAAAGCTGCCAATGCTTCTTCAAGGTCTTGCGGCGCAAGATAGTCAAACGGCGCTGGCTTCAGAGCGGACCTCCTTTTGCGCCAGCAACTCCAGCACAAGGTCGGGAGTCAAAGGAATCGCGTTCACCCGCGGCGCGAATGGACTTAGCGCATCCGCCAGGGCATTGGCAATCGCCGCCGGTGGCGCGATGGCGCCGCCTTCGCCCAATCCTTTGACCCCCAAAGGATTAAGAGGGGACGGCGATTCCAGGTGAAAGATCTTGATCTTTGGCACCTCCATGGAGCCGGGCAGGAGGTAGTTTACGAAACTGCCGCTAAGCAGTTGACCGTTTTCATCGTACGCGAGCTCTTCGTAAAGCGCCGCGCCGATTCCCTGGGCTACGCCGCCATGAACCTGTCCATCCGCCAGCAACGGGTTGATCAGTTTGCCGGCATCGTGGGCGACGACGTAGTCCAGAAGCTTGATCGTGCCGATCTCGATATCCACCTCGATAACGGCAACATGGACGGCATTGGCCCATGTCACTGTCCGCGGCTCGAAGTAAAAAGTCGCTTCGAGCCCGGGCGCCAAACCCGCGGGCAGTTTAGAGGCCCAGCCGGGCACCGCCGCGCGGGCTAATTCGCTGAAGGAAACGGCGCGCTGCGGCAGTCCCCGCACAGACACTCGTCCTCCGGCCAGCTCCAGATCGTCAGGGTTGGCTTCGAGCATGTGCGCGGCTACCTGCAGGAGCTTGTCTTTCAATTGCGCCGATGCGCCGTGAATAGCGGACCCGACCGTCACGGTGCTGCGACTGGCAAAGGTGCCACAGCCGAATGGAATCGATGCGGTGTCGCCTTCGACGACGCTCACTTGCTCCGGCGTAAGTCCCCAGAGATCCGCCGCGATCTGCGCAAAGACAGTTTCATGACCCTGTCCATGGCTGGAGGCGCCGGTCGTGATGATGACGCGGCCGGACGCGTCGATGCGGACCTTGGCGCCCTCGAAGGAACCGACGCCCGTCCCCTCCACGTAACACGCGATCCCAACGCCGACATAGCGCCCCGATCGGCGTAGCTCTGGTTGGCGCGCTCGCAGCTCGGTGTAGCCCGCCCCTTGCAGCGCCCGGTTCATTGTTTCCGGATAATCTCCACTGTCATAACAGACCGGCTGTCCGTCGCGGTACAAAATCCCTGCCTGATAAGGCATCTCTTGCGGCTGGATAAAATTGCGCCGGCGCACTTCGGCGGGATCCAGATGCAAGCGCGTGGCAATCATATCGATGCAGCGCTCCATGACAAAAACGGCTTCAGGGCGTCCGGCGCCCCGATAAGGCGCGTTGGGCACCTTGTTGGTGGAAACGCATGTTCCGCTCACTGACAGGTTAGGTATCTTATAGGGGCCCTGAAGATGGGCAGCCGTGTTATAGGCATCCGTCAGGCCCATGGGGTTGTAGGCGCCGTTATCCAGGAGGAAGCGATCGCGCAGCGCCAAGATCCGGCCTTCTTGATCGAACGCGCATTCGATGTCGTGGAGCTGATCGCGACCGTGCGCCGTACTGATAAAATGTTCGCTGCGGTCCTCGATCCATTTCACCGGCCGGCCTAACTGCAGAGCGAGGAAGGGAATGAGAATTTCCTCCGGATATACAAACACCTTCGGGCCGAATCCTCCGCCGATGTCGGGCGCAATCACGCGCACGTTCTCCTCGGCAAGATCGAGCTGAGCGGCAATTTGGCGCCGCACCAGATGAGGCATCTGGGTCGAGGACCAGACGGTAAGCATGTGGGTCTTGGGCTCGACCCACGCAACGACGCCGCGGCCTTCGAGAGGCGCGGCGCAGTAGCGGTGGTGCCGGAAGCGTTCGCGCAACATGGTGGGCTGGGCGCCCAGCGCCCGATTGACATTGCCTTTCTCGATACTGAAACTGAACACGACGTTATTGTTTGAGCCGTCATGGACGAGGGTCGCGCCGGGCTGCAAGGACTCCTCGGGATCGACCACCACGGGCAATGGTTCGTATTCAATCCCAATTGCATCCACGGCGTCTTCGGCGCGGTGGCGATCCGCGGCGACAACAATCGCTACCGCCTCACCGACATAATGAACTTTTCCCTTGGCCAGGGCCGTCGGGCGAGGGCCTTGCAGCACCGGCTTTACTCCTTCCAACCAGGGAAGGGGATGAATCTCGAAGCTTTCCGGAAATGGCGATATCCGCTCCTCGATGTCTCGCCCGGTCCACACTCCAACAACCCCGTCGATAGCCAAAGCTTCTTTGACATCGATGGCGCCGATGCGCGCGTGCGCGTGCATGCTCCGCAACAGCGCAGCATGAAGCATGTTCGGCAGGCACACATCGCTGACGTACGTACCGTCCCCGGTAACGAAACGTTTCGATTTGTACGGCTTTATGCTACGGCCAATGAATCGAGACGAAGTTTCCGCCATAGGGATTTAATGCTTGCCGTCAAAAGCTATAGTGAAAGCAATAAATGTGTTGACATGAATCACCCTCCCCTTAATTCCCTCCCGTCAAGGGAGGGAAAATTTATTTAGGTTCCCTCTCCCCCGTGGAGTAGCTACTCGATCGGGTCTACAGTCTCGACCGTGGTAAATACTCCACGGGGGAGAGGGCTAGGGTGAGGGGTATGTAAAGTTATTTATAGCCGTCACTATAGTCCCAGAATTCTAATCGTTTGTCATTCCCAAATGCTTGTATCGGTGGTTCGGCTGTTTTGAGCCAAATTCTGTTACTGTTCCGGACCGGTTGTTGGCTCTCGATTATGGGTGGCGCTTTGCGGAAGCGGCTCCGCACCGACCCAACCGTGCGCGGTGATATCAAGCATCACGGCGTCCGGCCCCTTGTACTTTTCTTCAAAGAAGGTCGTGTTTGCGGCTTCAGGCCGGCTCTCACGATACTCGGCTCCTGCCTCCTGAAGTCTGTGGCGCGTCTCTTCCGGGTTTTCCACCCAGAAGCCGAAATGATGTAACCCGTAGACAGAACCCAAGCCGTCGTGCCGGTCTGCTGCCTCAACTGTTTTGAAACGAAGCACGGCCAAGTTGATGGTTCCGTCGCTTAGGTAGATGCCCTTGGCGATGGGCGAATCAGTTCGCCCTACTTCAGTCATGTGGAAAACATGCTTGTAAAATTCCGCGGTCTTTTCCGGATCAGGAGTGTGCAGCGCTATATGTCGCAATTTGGCCATACTGATCTCCTTTTCTTTTTAGGGTCTTCAGGCTTTCGTGTGAAGCAGGGCTCGGAGATTACACCGCCGAGGCGCGGAGAGCGCAGAGTGAAGAGTTTTTGATCAAGAAATTCTCCGAACTTTGCGAACTCCGTACTACTATAGTTGAAAATTTGCGCTGCTCGCGCAAATTTCCCGGAAGTCGAAAACTCTCGGATTCGGATATTGCTCCCGCCAAGGCGCCAAGAC
>JACPFE010000437.1 GCA_016183145.1 Deltaproteobacteria bacterium
CACGGACGCAAGCCCGTGGAGCTTCATAACCGCCGCTGCTCGCGTACAGCGCCGATCAGACTGGCGTAGAGGACGAGCGGTACCGCAGAAACTAAGATCATCGCCAGGACGATATCGCCCGTGCCGGTAATGAGCTGCGCCGCGATCAGCGGCGCTAGTACCCCCGAAGTGTAGTGTAACGACATGATGATACCGCTGGCCGCGCCCGGGCTGCCGGCGGGCGCGGCTTCCTGCGCTAGCGCCACCACCAGCGCCGGGACGGTGGCTTTGAGAATTCCGAACACGAGAATGCCCAAAGCGATGCCGACGGCGGAAGTGAGCCAGTAAAAAACCACGAACGCGGCCGCTGCCGCGGGCAGCGCGCTCAAAATAATGACTCGTTTGCGCCCGAGCTTGTCCGATAACGCTCCGAGTGAGAAAGCGCCGAGCATATTCGCGAGGCTCAGCACACCCATCACCCAGCCGGTTTCTTGCAGCGTCAGCGCCTTGGCGCTGCGCAGCAGCGTCGGTGTCCAGGCCGCGCAGCTCCAAAACACCGAGCCGCCGGCGAACTCGGCGAGCGCAAGAATCAGGATAGGGAAGGAAAGCGCGTCCCTGAAGGAGCCGGATTGTGCCGCCGTGGTTATTCGTTGCGTATTTCGAATCCAATACAATTGCAGCAGCATAATCGTCGTCGCGATGGCCGCCACCGTGACGAAGGCCGCGCGCCAGCCGAAAGCGGCGGCAACGCGGCTCGCCAATACAGCGCCGACCGCGCCGCCGATGCCGTAGGCGACCGATACGAGACTCGCGCCGAGCCCGCGCCGGTGCGGTAGCAGGTCGGACATGATCGCGTACTGCGACGGCGGAGTGAAGCCATAGCCGATTCCCGTAAGGGCGAGACAGGAGAAAAACAAAATCCCCTGGCCGCTGATCCCGGCCCCGCCGAATCCCAGCGCTAAAAGACTCAACCCCGTGATGAGTACCGTTTTCGGTCCGAACCGGTCAGCGAGCCGCCCGGCGATGCCGCTCGTCACCGCCGCGACGACCATCATCGCCGAGAACAGACCGCCGGCTTGTAGTTCGGAGAGCGAGAAGGTTTGCCTGATTTCAGGAAGCGCGATTCCCAGCGCCGCCACCATCATCGACGGCGTCAGGTTGGAGCAGGGGACGATGCAGGCTGAAAGAAAGTCGCGCCGGGAAAGTTCGGTTGTGGTTTGTTCGGTCACTGGGTGGGTGTAGGAAATGTCCGAGTTCTAGAGGAATGAAGTGAAAAAAGCAAGGCGACGCGCAGTTTAAAGTTTGCTTAGCTTGCGCGAATAGTCTGCTGGTCCGCGACCCTTCGATGACAGGAGTATCGGATTTTATCCCGCCAAGGCGCCAAGGCGCAAAGTTAAGAATATTTTCCGAATTCTTTGAACTTCGCGTCTTTGCGTCTTTGCGGGAGATACTCCCATTCGGTTACGGCTTTGCCGCAGTCACAAAAATAGCCTATAACCAGGGCGAGAGACGGGCTCAGTTCCGATCAAGGAGAGGACGTATGAGCACGCAAGATATTTTGGGCCAGCTCGCCATCGATATGAATAGGCTGCTTACCGAGCCTGCCGGCAGCCGGCGGGTAAAGATCACCGATCTCACGCCGCGCGACGGGCAGCAGTGCAAACTGGCAACCCGGGTCACCACCGACGATCTGCTCCCGTTGTGCGCGTCGCTGGACAATTGCGGATTTCACGCCGTGGAGGTATGGGGCGGCGCGACGTTCGACGTGTGCATGCGCTATCTAAAGGAAGATCCTTGGGAAAGATTGCGTCGCATCAAAGCGGTCATGCCCAAGACCAAACTTCAGATGCTGCTGCGCGGGCAACATATTTTGGCCTACCGGCCGTACACGGATAAGATCGTCTGCACATTCGTCGAGCGAGCGATCGCCAACGGAATGAATGTCTTTCGCATATTCGAAGCGACCAACGACTTTAGGAACATCGAGACCGCGACGAAAGCAGTGAAGCAACTCGGGGGCGAAGCCCACGTCGAGGTGAACTACACGGTGAGTCCCGTGCACACGCTGGAAAAGTGGATGGAGTACGCGGAACAACTGATCGAGATCGGCGCCGATTGGCTGTCGTTGAAGGATGCCACAGGGATCATGACGCCCTTAGATAGCTACAGAATCATCAAGGGGATAAAAGACCGGGCAAAAGGCAAGCTGCCGGTTCTCCTTCACTGTCACGACATGGGCGGGACCTCCAGCATGTGCCATCTGATGGCGATCCTGGCAGGCGTCGATATGATCGACACGGTTTTGTCGCCGCTCTCCTTCGGCTCGGCGCATCCTGCCACCGAAACCATGGTGGCGTCATTGAAAGACACGCCGTTCGACACCGGCATCGACGTGAAGCTCCTTGAGGAGCCGACACGGATCACCCGGCAGGTTAAAGAAAAGTACGAACAGTACGAAACCGGTTACACCGGCGTGAGCGCCGATGTCTTCATCCACAAGGTGCCCGGCGGAATGATCTCAAATATGGTGGCGCAGTTGAAAGAAGCGAAGCGAACGGACTTGATGGACGCCGCGCTTAAAGAGACCCCGAGCGTCGAAAAAGATCTCGGCCACCCGCCTCTGCTCACGCCGACGAGCCAGATCGTGGGCGTTCAAGCGGTGCTCAACGTACTGGCGGGAGAGCGATACAAGATCGTTACCAAGGAAACCAGCGATTACGTCAAAGGCAAGTACGGCCGCCCGCCTGGCGCCGTAAATCCGGAGCTGATCAAGAAGATCATGAAAGATAAGCAGCCCGATTACTCACAACGGTCCGGCGAGATGGCGGACCCGGCGGATTGGGACAAGGCAATCAAGGATCTCGGCCCGTTGGCGAAAAGCGATGAAGATATTCTCCTCGGTGTCCTTTTCCCGATGCAGGCGAAAGAGTTTCTGACGCTGAGAGAAAAGGGAGAAGTCGGTCAAGCAACGGGATAAGCGTTGATTACAATTTGCCACGAAGGCTTTGCGCGGCAGAGCCGCAACCAAAAGACAGTTTTCACCACGAAGTGGGCCATGATCTTACGCTCGCCCGCCGAGAATGAAAATGGAGGGAGTTGCGCCGAATTAGCCTGGATACCCGCTTTCGCGGGTATGACGGAACCCAGACGGGCCTCTTGGTCCTCATCCCCAAACGGGTATTTTCAAAGAAGGCACGAAGAGCACGAAGGGAAGACAATTTAACGTAAAAGGCGCAAAGAATTCCGCCGTCAGTTCTGTAGGGGCAACCCCCCTGTGGTTGCCCTTTCGAATACGCTGCACACCATCTCTTCGATAACCTACGTCCGAATGCTTCGTGAGCTTCGTGGTGAGAAAGGGTTTCGTCGATCGATGATCGAGGATTGAAGATCGCGATCCTCTATCCTCCATTCTCGATCTTCGATCTCCCCTATCATGCCGGAGTTGCCCGATATCACTATTTACATCGAAGCCCTCGAAGCGCGGCTGTTAGACCAGCCGCTTGAGAAACTCCGCCTGGCGAGCCCGTTTCTGCTCCGCTCCTTCGATCCGCCGGTCCGCGCCGCCGAAGGAAAGAAGGTTGTCGGCTTCCACCGCATCGGCAAGCGCATCGTCTACGCGGAAAACGACACGAATTACTGAGCCAAGTGCCAGACGGGCGGGAAATTGCTCGCGGACCGATCACTGTCGCGGTTGCTCAAAGCGGACTGGCCGAGGACATTGGAGGAGTTGGAGGAGGGGCGATGCTTCCCTACCCGCTGAAACCATGTTAATTGCGGCAAATTGTGATAACGTTCGTATATGATCGAAAAAGTGGTGAGAAAAGTCGGGTTGAAGGAGCCCTCGGACACTCAATTTGATTTGGCCCACTGGCTAAAAAAGACGCCCGAAGATCGCGTTTCTGCCGTCGAATATTTGCGTCAACAATTTTATGGAAGTGCAGCCAGACTTCAAAGAACTGCTCGCATTATTCAACGATCACCGCGTTAGTTACATGATTGTCGGTGGCTACGCCCTGGCATTCTACGGTGCGCCCCGTTTTACCGGCGATCTGGATATTTTCGTTAAGCCGGATCATGAGAACGCTCAACGCATCGCCGCGGCGCTAGACGCTTTTGGCTTCGCCTCTCTTGGTTTAACGGCAGACGATTTCGAACAACCGGATCAAGTGATCCAACTTGGTGTCTCTCCCGTACGCATAGATCTCATCACATCACTTACCGGGGTTTCCTGGGACGAAGCGTTTGCTGGAAGGGCCTCGTCAAATTACGGCGATGTCCCAGTGCATTACATCGGGCGTGACCAATTTATTTCGAATAAGCGCGCCACGGGACGAACAAAAGACTTAGCCGACCTGGAAGTACTCGGGGAAAAATAAACTACAACAACGATCGGCCGGTACCAAAACCCTGACCGGTGTGCGGCTCGCCGGTCCAGCGCATCGTCTACGCGGAGAACGAAACCAATCACTGCGCGAAGTGCCGGACGGGGGGCAAGCTGTTGGCAGACAGAAGCCTGTTCCGATTGCTGAAAGCAGATTCGCCGAGAACTCTGGGGACAATGGAGGAGGGGAAGAAAGTGCGCAACGAGTAAATGTCGACGGTGCGCAAGCGCACCCTACAATTTTGCCGATTCAGACGTTCCAAAAGATTTTTCGCGGCGCGTGTGATGACAATGCAGTCTTGACGGCAATAGCGACGCAGAGTTTCCTCATTCGAAGAACCTCCATCAAATACGCATTTAACTTCGGCTCTGTTACTTTGAACCTTGAACCTTAAACTGGGTCTTCTCCCTGGCGAATGGGTAAAAATAGCATGAAAAAGGGCCTGAGTACGAGGGAGATTTGACTATTTCAATGGTCAAGAAATCTGGCATGATTTCGGGATGCGAAGACATCGACGTTTGTGGGACACGTATCGCTTCCCCGGCTTTCGTCCGAGATCTACGGTACAAGGCATCTTCGGTGATCCGAAGGCCCGTATTCTCTGTCTCGATCGGCGGGGGAAAAAACAGTTTGCGCAGCCTGCGGCTATGCCAAGCGATCATGGTACGATCGCAAACGGCGCTGCGTGCGCGACTTGGCGTGTGGAGATTATCGAATCTACTTGGAGATCGAGGTGCGCCGTATCGATTGTTCCCGGTGCTTGAAGGTGAAGCAAGAGAAGCTGGAGTGGCTTGCGGACAATCCGTTTTACAGCAAACGGTTTGCCTTTTTTGTAGGACGGCGCTGCCGGGCCACGACAATCAAAGACGTGGCCCAAGAAACCCACTTGGATTGGAAGACGGTCAAGGAGTTGGACAAGCAGTACATGGGGGAGCAGCTACGTCGGATAGGAAATCCAGCTCCCAAGGTCATTGGCGTAGACGAGATTGCCATACGCAAGGGACAGACCTATCGCATTGTGGTCAGTGATCTTTTGCGTCGCCGGCCGATCTGGTTTGGCGGCCAGGACCGCAGCGAACAGAGCATGGACGAGTTCTTTAAGTGGCTGGGGCCAAAGAAAAGCAAGAAGATCAGGCTTGCGGTCATGGACATGTGGAAGGCGTTTCGCAACTCCACGCTTAAGCCAGAGCACGCGCCAGGGGCTGCTATTTTATTCGACAAGTTCCATGTCCTGCGTCATCTGGGTGAAGCCTTGGACAAAGTGCGAAAAAGCGAGTACGCCCGGCTGACGGGCAAAGACCGACGCTTCATCAAGGGTCAGAAGTACACGCTGCTATCGCACCGAGAGAATCTCACGACCGCAGGGCGTCACAGTTTAAGGCTATTGCTTAAAGCCAACAAGAGGCTCAATACGGCCTACGTGCTCAAGGAGGCGTTTGGGCAGCTGTGGGACTACCAGACAGAGGGCTGGGCCAGACGGTTCTTCGAGAACTGGCGTGATTCGCTTAAGTGGCAACGTCTCAAGCCCTATGAGAAGTTTGCCGAGATGATTGAGAGCCACTGGGATGGCATCGCAGCGTACTGCCGGCCCGAGAACAAGGTCGCACTGGGTTTTGTGGAAGGCTTGAACAACAAGATTCGCGTGATCCAGCGACGAAGCTACGGCTTACGCGATGAGGAGTACTTACGTCTTAAGATCCTCACCTGCATGCTTGAGCAGATCTGAAATTATGCGAAAATCACCCACTCGCGAAGGAGAAGATCGCAAACTCAATGCCGCTCACCTTGAGATCGTTCCATATCTCTCCAGATCCAAAGAGTTGTACAGCGGCATTCCAGATCAGCGATGGCGCGCTCATGAACATCGGATTGATACGAAGGAAAGGAATGGGGTTATAGGCGCTCAGAACTCCACCCATCAACTCCCACAAGAATAGAAATAAGATGACGGACGATGTCGCTAATATCTTCTTTTCTTGGTTAAGATAGAATCTGTAGAGCCACGAAGCATCCGCTAGCTTGACGTCTAAGAACACTTCCGCAGCTCCCGTCATGTTTTTCTCAGCCATCGCTTA
>JACPFE010000438.1 GCA_016183145.1 Deltaproteobacteria bacterium
AGAACCCGCATCCGGGTACGTCACTGCCCCTTGTTCGAGAACTCCCGCCTTGAGCCACTTGCCGATCAAACGCCTCAGCACCCCATCACGCACCCTATGGCCGATCAATCTTCGCAGATGCGCATGATCCAGAGTGTCGAAGGAAGTCACGACACACTACCCACCTTCAGGACTTTCCGCCGAAAGTCACGATCCGCCGAAATCACCATCCATTGGAGGGCCAAACCCTGGATGTCTTGGGGTGGTCTCATCGTCATGGCATCCTCCAGCTTCTTCTAGTTTTACCCGATGGCAGTCGGTCGCTCATTCCTGCCGCGTGGACGGATATCGAGCTTTGCCGCGGGGATGACAAAATCCCTCCTTCTAGCTCTCCACAACTTCCTCCTTGCGAAAGACTCGGATCCTTGTCGGATTTGCTGCGGGCACGAATCGTTGTAGAGGTCCTCCTTAGTCGGCTGGCATGCTTAAATCCTGAACAATCCCAGCCGCCACAGGAGGACAAACATGCAACGACAACTGAACTTCCTAGAGCAACCCCAGGACCCCGCCGCCGATGTGTGGGAACAACTCGACCGCCAGGCGCGAAAAGAATTCGTCGACGCCCTGGCCCGCACCATTGCAAAAGCAGTCCGCCAGATGGAGGACGAAGATGACCGATAACAAAATAAAACCGACTCATCTGCAACGCGCTGCTTTTGTCTACGTCCGTCAGTCCACCCCGGCTCAGCTTGAACGAAACCGCGAATCTACCGATCGCCAATATAAACTCGTCGAGCGGGCGATGGCGCTCGGCTGGCATCGCCAACAGATCACCGTGATTGATGAGGACCTGGGACTTTCCGGCTCTACAACTCTACATCGTTCCGGTTTCGCAAGAATGACCGCTGAGCTCGCACTGGGAAAAATCGGCATCGTGCTGAGCCTCGAAGTCTCCAGAATGGCCCGCAATAATGCAGACTGGTACCGACTCCTCGATCTCTGTGCAATGACCGACACGTTGATCGCCGACGGTGATGGCCTTTACCATCCCGCACTCTTTAACGATCGACTCCTGCTCGGACTTAAAGGCACGATGTCCGAAGCAGAACTTCATGTCTTGCGAACGCGCTTGGAAGGAGGCATCAGAAACAAAGCAGCCCGCGGAGAATTGCGCCGAGGACTTCCGGTCGGTTTGGTCTGGGGTGAAAAAGATGGCGAGATCCTTTTTCATCCGGATGAATCTGTTCGCGGAGCCCTGCGCGCCGTCTTCGAGCGTTTCTCCGAAACCGGATCGGTGCGTCAAGTCTGGCTTTGGTTCCGATCCCAAAAACTCTCCTTCCCACTTCAGTCGAATACCTTGCCCGAAATCCGCTGGGTGACTCCAACCTACACCGCCATTCACCATGTATTGACAAGTCCAGTCTATGCCGGCGCGTATGTCTATGGTAAAACACGACAGGAACGATTCATGGATGACGCCGGACAAATTAAAAAACGCTTGCGGCGCTTGCCTCGATCGCAATGGTCCGTACTCATCCCGCAACACCATAAAGGTTTCATTGACTGGGAAACCTATCAAAGCAACCAAGCTCGCATCGCCACCAACACACGGCCTCGCGCTCATCAAGCTGAGGGAGCCGTGAGGGAAGGCGCGGCACTCCTCCAAGGAATCGCCAACTGCGGCAACTGTGGTCGTCGGCTCAAGGTCTATTATCAAGGCAATAACTCGACCCCGGGTTATCATTGTCCGGGCAGCACCATCGTCAATGGCAGAGGAAGTTACTGCCTGCGGGTCGGTGGATGCCGCATTGATGAGGCCGTAGCCAACGCTTTCATCAGCGCGGTAACTCCTGCGGGTATCGAGGCTGCCCTTGCGGCGGAAGCCAGTATCGAAGTCGAACACGACACCGCGCTTGCTCAGTGGCGTCTGGAACTGGAACGGGTCCGTTATCAAGCTGAGCGTGCCGAACGCCGCTATCGGGTCGTAGAACCCGAAAATCGCCTGGTGGCCCGAGGACTGGAAACGGAATGGAACGAGCGCTTGCGCGATCTTGCCGCCGCCGAAGCCGAACTCGCCCGTCGTCAGCAACAACGTCCACGTACACTTACCGACCAGGAACGTGAAAAAATTCGAGCCCTCGCAACTGACATCAAAGGCGTATGGTCCGCACCGACCACCACCGATCGCGATCGAAAAGAGTTGCTGCGAACTCTTCTCGAAGAGGTCAAGATTGTTGTCAAACGGGAAGAATTCACGGCCAGGCTGACTCTTAGATGGCGTGGAGGAGCTATCACGGAACTCGACGTTAGTCTTCGGCAATACCATACTCCGCCCATCCGTAACGACGAAGAAACCATCAACCTCGTACGTCGTCTCGCCGTTCATTACTCCGACGCAATCATAGCTGGAATTCTCAATCGGCAAGGAAGAAAAACTCCTCATGGGGAACGGTTCATTGCCAATACGGTCGGAAATCTGAGACGCTATTGGAAAATCCCTGTCTTCCACAAGCCATCGACTGCTCCCGAAGGCGAACTGCTCACCGTGCACAAGGCAGCCGAGATTCTCGGAGTTGTCCCTTCCACGGTCCACCGTTGGCTTATCGATGGATTCATCTCGGGCGAGCAAATCACTCCCGGCGCTCCCTGGCAAATCCGGCTCACCGACGAAATTCGTACTCGTTTCATTGAAAAAGAAATCGATGGATATGTGCCGATGATCGATGCCACCAGAATCCTCGGCGTTACGCGCCAGACCATTTTGCAACGTGTAAAGCGAGGTGAGCTTCATGCCGTCCATCTCACTCGAGGTAAGAGAAAAGGCTTGAGAATCCAGGTAAAAGATCAACAGCCTACCCTCTTCGATGCCCATTCATGAACGGAGGTGTATTGTAATGATGTATCCAAGTAGCTGTCCATGTCGGCGTCCACCGCAAAGGTGTAGCCTTCCTTGATCAGTTCATCGACTTCCCGCAGCGCGTCTTTGCAGCCGCGCTCCGGGCGAAAACCGTGACTAGACTCCTC
>JACPFE010000443.1 GCA_016183145.1 Deltaproteobacteria bacterium
TTTACACCTCGCCCGACCAGATCGGCAACTACATCGTCGTCGACTACATCGCCAACAAGCGCAAGCGCGTGCGCGGCTGATCGCGCAACGCATCCCCACCCCAAGCGGCGAAAAAGGGGACATTCCCCTTTCCGGAAGGGGGACTGTCCCCTTCAGTGCATTATGGATTTTGGATTGCCGGATCGAGAAGTGCAACTAACGAAGCATGTCTTTTCATTCCCCAAAGGAACTACCCCGCAGCAAGCTGCGGGGTATCACAGCAAACAGACGTCGAGCGAAATCGTAGGGTGGGTGGAGGCGCAAAGCGCCGATACCCACCGCGGGGAACGATGGGTATCGCTAACGCTCAACCCATCCTACGCGTGAATCGCGACACAGCAAGCTGCGGGGAATCGAACCCAAAGTGATTAAACCAGACGCGGCTCAAGTTGCCGATCAGTTGCGCGACGGTGAGGATCGGGATTGCGTCGCGCACACCAAACACTAGAACCAGCGCGGGCAGCAAAACCGCCGCTCCCCCAAAACCAGCGACCGCGGCCAATGTGGAAGCCTTAAAGGCGCCGACGCCGAGCAACATCAGATTCGCAGCGGACATGGACGAATCCATACAACGGCTGCCGGCTAGAATTTAACTGCCGCTTCTTATAACCAATACCGAACAGTGCGCGTGGTCTACGACCTTGTCCACCGTGGCGCCAAGAAATCTCCGCCGCAATGCGGAGTGGGGTTTGGTCCCCAATATAACAAGGTCGGCTTTCAGATCCTCTGCTATCCTTAAGATAACGTCGCCGGGCTTGCCAAAGTCTATATGGGAGGTTGCGGTTAGACCCCTCTGGCCTAAGTTGCGAATCGCTTCGTCAATGATCTTTGAATAAAAACTACTAGCCTGTTCCTTGGCTTCATCCACTTCACTCACGGTTTCGGCATACTCTGGAATCCTCCCCACAGCCAGTATATGAAACTCTGCGCCACCCGTTTCCGCGACATCGGCGGCTTTCTCAAGTGCAAGCTTCGACCCTTCTGAACCATCGTAAGCCAGCAAGATTTTCTTAAACATTTTTTTCTCCTCCCTTCGCTTCGAAGAGTATTTCGCGCTCCCGGCCCTTCGGCTCGAAGAACGCCTGCGCTAACAGTGTTGGGATAATCGCCGTTAATATCACCGTGACCACGAGGATCGAATATCGCTCTTTATCGATGATCCCGTGGGTCAGACCGTAAAGGGCGGAGATCGTCCCAAAGGTAAGTCCGGTAGACATCATCAGGTTCATGTAAACGTTCACTCTCCTGGTAAATCTGAAAGCGACTCCAGCAGGATAGAGGCCAAAGAACTTGGCGAGGGTTTTTGAGAAAAAGAAGAGAACGACCAGTCCAAGGCTCGCAAAAACAGCCTGTAAGTCAACGAGGCTTCCCGCCTTCAAAAAGTAAAATGGCGTCAGCAAGGCAAAGGTCGTAGCCCGCATGCGCCTGATCAGCTCCTTGTTTGCAAGAAAAGTGTCGGCGAGAACCATCCCCACAAGGTACGCGGGCAGCACCCCTTCGCTGCCTCCACCAACGGCCAGGAATGCGAGGAGCATGAGAACGAAATAAACATACTTGACCTCGGGTTCGCTCGAGTGGGCATTGACCCTCATCAGATAGAAGCGGGTGAACTTGGGCAAATAGAATAAGGCAATGATCGTAACGCCAACAAAAATCCAAAAATGCGGACCAAAACTCGTGAACAGCAACCCCAGGGCTATGACCGTGCCGAGATCGGTTACGAAGCAAGCGGCAAGAATGAGCTTGCCAATCGGTTTCTCGTTGAGGCCGCTCTCCAGCATGACGGCGTAAACGACCGCAACGGATGTCGTCGACAAGGCCAAGCCCGCGATCTCCGCGGCGCTCTGATCCCAGCCAAGAAGAAACTGCGCTGCAAACCAGCTTAAAGCAAAGGGAGCGAGAAAACTAAGAAAGCCCAAAACCAGGCTTTCCTTCCAGAACTTTTTTAACGTCTGGCTTTCAAGCTCCGCGCCGGCCAGGAATGTTAGGACAATAGCGCCGAAACTTGCGAGGAAGTTGACCCACTCGCTGATATGCGGGCGATATATGTTGCCCGCGGTAATGCCGACGATGAGCTCGACTAAGGCGACGGAAATCCCGATTCTTAGAGAGATGAGACTTGAAATCAGCGCGAGGCCGATCCAGATGAGCGCTTCACTCCAGAGCTGTTCCATGACTCTACCTCCTGAACGAAAGTAGGCGTCATCAGCCCTGGCGGGCGGTTAGAGGAGAACGCCATCTCCGCGAAGTTAATTTTTTATATCAGATGACGAACCAGTCATCAATTCGGCCGCGCCTGACCTCCCTCATCCTCCGTCCCCATTTTTGGATTTTGGACGCCGTGGTGAGCGGAGTCGAACCATTGCCGATTTTGGATTGTCGGAGAGGGGAAGCCGAATTTTTCATCGCCCGCTTCGTGCCCTGATCTAAGATCGGATCGTCCCTTGAACTTTGAACGATTGAACCTTGAACCTCATTCCGTGATCAGCACCAGGACTCCGGTATAGGCGAACAGCCGGTTCGCCCCGCCCAGCGGTGCGAGCTCGTAGCCGCCGAACATGCCTATGAGCGGAAAATCGCCCAACGCCTGGCGAATATAGGCGGAATCGATTCCGGGGATGCCGTAGAGCGAAGCGCCGCGAGCGCAGCAGTTAAAGTACAAACCGAAGGCCGGCTTTCTGCCGCGCAAATTCTCCACCTGCCGCGCGAGCATTTGATTGAGATCCTCGCGCGCCCGCTGCCCGTCGCGGAAAGCGAAAATCATCGCCTGTCCCTCGCGCACCTCCTCGGCCACGCCGAGGATTCCCTTCTCAGGATCCAAACCGATGATATTGCGCACCAGATATTTCCCCGCCGCCACGCTGTTTTCATTTCGGTCGGCGGGCAGCCCGACGAACAGAACCGTCAACGCTCGCCGGATATCCTCCGCCAAAGGACCCTTGAGCAGCCGCGCGAAGACTTCAAGCGCCGGGCGATTGTCGATTTCAAAGATCAAATTCTTTTCCGCCTTAGTAATCACCATCGGCCCGGTAAGCGGCTGGCAACCCTGGGTGATATCGACGCCGGCATGAAAAGAACCCGACAAAACCATTCCCGCCACCGCGTTCGTCGTCAGCGCATCACGGCAAAGCTGGTAGGTCGCTTGCACCGTGCCGCTCTCGGTAGCGCCCGCTCCCACCGCGGGAACGAAACCGCCCTCTTGTTCGAGCGCCTGGAGCAAACGTTGCGGCTGGCCGTTGTAGGTATCGGGAAAAAGCGCCAGCAGGGAATTTTGATCCGCGCGATTGGCGGCGCAACGCGCGATCTGGGCACCGACTTCTCGATCTCGTTCCCGCAGCGGTTCGAACAGGAACGGACGGGCCTGCATTTGGTCTGATGCCAGGACCAACACCGCCAGGCCGTGACTACCCTCGACCTCACCGGCGTCGGTAAGAATCCCGGCGGCGCTGGCGCGGGCAATTTGATCCGTGCCGGTGACCCGGCGATTTTGCGTGATCGGCGGTGAAGAATACGAGCGCAGCGTCGGCGTGAGCCATCCCCGCTTGCGCCATCGCCTGACGGGTAGCCTCCTCCGCCGCCTGTGCTGTGGAATGATGAGAGGACTGTCCGGCGCCGGCGCGAATCATAACGCCGGCACTATAAGAGAATCACCGCGGAGGGGTCAAGAGCGATTACTGTGGGAGATGGGTGGAGATTTCTCTCGGAAAAGTCACACGAAATGCCGAGCCCCGGCCGACCTCGCTGGTGACGTCGATTTCACCCGACATCGCGCCCACCAGTCGTTTGACGATGTTCAGACCGAGCCCGGCGCTGGCATGCTCCTTTTGCGACGGCTCGACCTGATAGAATAGCTCAAAAATCTTCGGCAGCAGCTCGGCCTTGATGCCGATGCCCGTGTCGCTGACCACGAACTCGACGCGGTCGGCGTCCTTGACCGCGAACTCCAAAGACACTTTGCCGTGCGCCGTGTACTTGCGCGCGTTGTCGATGATATTTCTCAAAATCTCTTTAAGCTTGACACGGTCCGATTTGATCGTGGAGTCGAGTGGCGGTTGGCTCACTTCCAGCGCCAGGCCCTTCTCGGCGAATGCTTCCGAGAACTCGGACTCCAACTCCGCCAACAGCTCGCGCACCCTGATCTCCGTCACCAGGAGCGGCATTTTGCCCCGCTCCAGCCGCGCCATATCCAAGCTGCTTTCGATGAGCCGGAGCATCTCCTCAGAGCCGGCTTCGATCTTCCCCACCCGCTCCCGCTGCTCCTGGTTGAGCTCCCCGCACATGCCATCCGCCAGTAAGCTCGCCGACCCCATGATGACCTGGATCGGCGTTTTCAGCTCATGAGCCATGACGCCCGTGAGGATCGATTTGACTTCCAAGGTTTGTTCCAAGGTTTCGTTCGCGCGCTTGAGCTTGTCGTACAGCTGCGCGTTGTGGATCGCGATGGCCGCCTGGCCCGCCAGCGTGCTCAAAAATTGGATGTCGGCGTCGGCGAAGGCATCGTTTTCCTTCGAGAACAAAGCCAGCACTCCGACGGCTTCGTCCTTAACGATCAAAGGCAGTCCCAAGTAACAGACGAAACCGTTCCGGCGCAAAAACTCCGGGCGGCGCGACCGCGGGTCGTTTTGAGCGTTCTTGATAACCAGCGGCGTCTTCATATGGGCGGTTATGGAATTGAACCCCTTGTTTTCGCCCGGGACGGTTTGCTGCCAGGAGCCGGCGTCCACGTTACGGAAGACTAAGGCTTCGAGAACGTCCTTTTGCGGACTCAGCAAGTGCACCATGCTGCCAAACTGCGGAAAAACCTGGCCGACTTTTTCCAACAGAATATTCATCACCGACTGAAGATCCAAAGTCGAGGCGACGGCGCTATTGATGTCGTTGAGAATCCTCTGCCGCTCCAATTGCCGGTTGATCTCGGCTTCGGACTTTTTGCGCTCGATGGCGTAGCGGATCGCGCGCAACAAGATCCGGCGGTCGATCTGGCCCTTGACCAGATAATCCTGGGCTCCCTGGCGCAACGCATTCGCGGCAACATTGTCATCGTCATGGCCTGTCAAGACGACGATGGGCAGGTTGGGCCGCACCTCCTTGACGCGCGCAACCGTGGCCACCCCCTGGGAATCCGGCAACGAAAGACCCAGCAAGACGAGATCGAAATTGGCTTCTTGCAGCCGTCTGATAGCGTCGGCGAGCCGCGGAACTTCGACCAACTCGATCTCCGAGGCGTGGGAGCCGACTTCGTCGAACGTTGCCTGGAGCAACTTTGCGTCCGCCGGGTTATCCTCGACCAGCAAAATTTTTGTCGGCCTACGGCTCATCGGTATTTATCCAGCATGCCCGCCAGGAAGGCGGCATTGGAGCCGCCCGCCGGGCCGACGCAAATAGGTTGGATGAGTTTCTCAACCCGGACGTTCCGGAAGGCTCGGGACTGCGATCCGGCGACCTCTCAGTTACTTGGTCTTATTCAACGCTTTCTTGTCTTTGATAAGCTCGCGCCGATCCGCCTTGCGCTCTTGGCGGTCGGTCTTTAGTTCGCTTCGGTCCTGAGCGATTTCCTTGCGATCCTGCTTGATCTCGGAACGGATCTGCTGCCGCTCTTCCTTGCTCGCCCCTTTGCGTCTTGCCTGGCGCAGCTCCTTGCGATCTTCGCGGAGTTCCTTGCGGTCGGAGCGCAATTCTTTGCGGTCGCTGCGGATTTCCTTGCGATCCGCTTTGAGCTCCTGGCGGTCGCTTTTGATTTCGCCCTTCAATTCTTTCTTTGCGCTTTCACGTCCGGGTCGGCGACGCCGGCGGATTCGCCGAACGCCAAAACCAAGCCGCAAATCGCTAGTCTCCCAATCACTCTTTTAACGCTCAATATCATGACCCTATCCTCCTTGGGTCGATTGATTCAGGAATGAACTACCCCGCAGCAAGCTGCGGGGAATTGGACCCATAGCGATTAAATTACTAAGGAGTGCATTGGTTAATGGACATACCACAACCCAGGGCGAGTCGTGGAAAGCGCGGGCACCCCAACTCGCAGCTCGCATGCAGGCCCTGGCCTTTGGCATGACCACTACCGGAGCGGATCGGGTGGTGGCCGACAAGGCACAGACCTATTGCCCGCGCTTGAAAGGGCTCGCCCCTGGGTTTCTGATCAACCGGAGTTGTCCAGCTACTTATGAACTCCTTAATAATGGCGTAAGCGCCCCATCGAATCGCGCGGCCGAGACCCAAAATCAGTATGCGCACAATCTACGGTAAAAGAAAGAATAGTCGGGCGCCTGCGGCTCGCAAGCGAAACCATGGCTGTCCGTTGTGCCGGAGCATAAAGCCGCGCGAAGTTTCGGATTACCCCCGCGCGCCGACGTATGATAAGCAATGCGCCATGACGGCGACAAAACTTTCAACCCGTTTTCGAGAATTGCTCAGGCGTCCGCAGCTCCTGGTCATGTCCGGCGGTTTTAGCCCGCTCCACGCCCAGATGTCCGAAGTATTGGGCTACGAAGCCTTCTTCATGTCCGGCTCGCAGGTGGCGGCCTATGTCTACGGTTATCCGGATGTCGGCCTGCTCGGCCTCAACGAAATGGTGGAGCCCACGAGCAAGCCAGTGCCACCTTCCAACACGCTCGCGGGGCGGAATCCTGAGCAAGAGCCCCGGCCAAGGCCGGGGCGCAACTCGAACGGTCGAGCGCCCGGCTGCACGCTCATGCCGCCGCTCCCTTCGTCCCACCGTTGCTCGCGATCAACTGATCGAGGCGCCGCCGCGTGATGCCGAGGTATTGAGCGATCTCGTCGAGCCGCCGGTCCAGTCTGAGCTTTCCGGATAGCAGCAAAGAAACTGTGCTCTTGTCGAGATTGAGATGCTCCGCGATCTCTTTCTGCGTCTTTCGGCGCTGCATCAGGAACAGGTTGACCGTCGTCGGCTTCATGGCGTATAAACCAATTTACTAAACTGGTTGATGGAATATAAGAAATTTCTGAAAGCATGTCAAGCAAAAAATCAGAAAATTCCTGGACCAAAGATTCCTTGCGGGAGGCCTTGCTCGAATACCTCGAGAAGAAGACCCCGGTCCAGGCCGACCTTGCCCGCGCGATCGGCGCCAGCGCTCAGAACATTACCGATTGGAAGGAGAGCGGCGCGATCCCCGGCTGGGCGCTGCTCAACTTGATATCGACTCACCCCGACGCGAAGGATTATTTTCTCTTGCGCAAGCCGCTGATCGTCGCCGAGGAGTCGGAGCACTGGGAGTCCCCACGTAAAAGAGCGCTGTTCGACCTCATGAAAAAACTGCTTCGCGAAGCTGACGACGATCTCCTGAGCGCTCTCTTGACGCTGCTGCGAAAACTGGATAAGAGCTGAGTCCCGCGCGCCCATCTAAGGACGCTGATGCGCAAAGGGAGACCAAGCCCATGGTTCCCCCCGCGTCTGGCTGGTTGCTGTTCGTCCTGCTGCTGATCGCGCTCGATCTCTGCGCCGCCTCGATCCCGGCGAAGATGGTGGAACCGAAGGGCCGGGACTTCAGTTTGTGGTATTGTCTTGTGTTGTGGTTTTTCCCCATCCCGTTGATCGCGGCGATTGTGATCCAGCCCAACGAAGAAGTCCGTGCATCGGAGGGAGCTGCGGGACGGCGAAGCAAACAGATGCCCCCGTTGTGCGGAGATTATTAAAAAGGAAGCGGTGACCTGCCGCTTCTGCGGTTGCGATTTCAAAGCCACACTAGATCCCGATCGCAAGAAGTGTCCGAGGTGCGGCGAGTTCTTGCTTCAGGCCGCAGTGCGCTGCCGGCACGCGACCATGCGTTCATCGCTCGGCCAATGAGTCGCGCATCATAATAGCCCGCATTATTCATACGCCAACGAAACACCGTCACACTCTGTAGCCCGAGGAGCGAGCCCGGAAAGGCGAAGGCATCCGCTCGTAACTGTCCAATGACTTCTTCGGTGCTTGGCAGGCTGTTCGAACTCCTTTCCTTCCTCCGCGCCACCACCGCCAGCCTGCGGGCCGCTTCAAGGTACCAACCCATTGCCCCTTCGACCTGGCTCAGGGCAGGCTTCGGCTCGGAGGGCTCGCTCCTCGGGCGTCCTCACGGTATGAATAATCCGAGATAGGGAGAGGGTGGAGGACTAACTGTGCACTATTTTTAATCCTGATCGTCGCGCTGCTATTGACGGCGCCCGCCGCCGCGCGGATCAAGCAATGGACCGAGGAGAACAGCGTGGTGCATTTCGGCAATGAGAACCCAAAGCCTCGCGAAGTTGCGGATTACCCTCGCGCACCGATCTATGATAAGGAATGCGCCATGACCGCGCCAAAACCTTCGAGCCGCCTTCGCGAATTGCTCAAACGACCGGAGCTGCTCGTCATGTCCGGCGGTTTCAGCCCGCTGCACGCGCGCATGTCCGAGGTGTTGGGCTACCAAGCTTTTTTCATGTCCGGCTCGCAGGTGGCCGCCTATGTCTATGGCTATCCCGATGTCGGGTTGCTGGGCCTTAACGAGATGGTGGAATCGGTGCGGCGGTGGCCGCGAAGAACGATTTGGACCCCGACTTTGTCGCCTGCGCGCGCTGCGATTCAATCGGGTCGGAGGGCGGCGATTTCGAAGACGCGGTTCAACACGCTATCGCTTACGTGAAAGAAGCAGGAGTCGATGCGATCTGGGTCAACACGCTCACGAAGCGTGAACAAATCGAAGAGGCCTGCCGGCGCATCCCGGCGCCGGTCATCGCGCCCTATTACGGCCTGCGCCCATCGCCGACGTTTGCAGAATTCCAACAGCTCGGCGCCGCCGCCGTGCTCTACCCGAGCCTAACCACCGCCAACGGTCTGCAA
>JACPFE010000444.1 GCA_016183145.1 Deltaproteobacteria bacterium
CCCGCTTGCGGGGAGAGGGCTGGGGTGAGGGGATAGTTGATGTTTTTGGCATTACCAATCACGAATCACGAATCACGAATCACGATCAACGTGCCACGTGCCACGATCCACGTGCTCTTTGCGGCATTGTGGCTTACGCTGGCACTCGCTTCCACCTCGCTGCACGCCCAGATTTCTCCCACGCAGGATGCGCTGCGTTTGCGGCTGTCGTTAAGCCTCGCGAGTCTCGATCGCGGAATTGCGGCCGGCCCGCAGGCTGCGTATCAGACCAGCGCGAATTGTGTTGTGCCCGATCCGGAATTGCAGGGGCGCTACTTCGGCGGCTGCAAGGACGGGTTGGCGGAAGGCTACGGCCAGGCGATCGGTGCTGCCGAATACAAGGGCGGGTTCAGGGCCGGACGCAAGCACGGCAAGGGCACGAAGACATGGCCGTCCTCGGGCGATCGCTACGAGGGCGAATTCAGAGACGACCGCAAGGAGGGCATCGGTACTTACACATGGGGGCCGCGCTCGGTGTGGACGGGTGAAAAATACGCCGGCGGCTTTCTTAATGACTGGCGCCACGGATCGGGCGTCTATGAATGGCCGGGCGGCGATCGTTGTGCCGGACAATGTCTTGTTTGAGGGTGGTGCAGGAGAAACAGTCCGACGCAAGCTGCTACACGAGTGCGAGGTTCACACGTTGCTTCGCCTCCCGACGGGCCTGTTCTACGCTCAAGGCGTAAAAGCAAACGTTCTCTTCTTCGACAAGAAGCCGGCGAGCGAAACGCCGTGGACCAAGAAGCTCTGGATTTACGATCTCCGCACCAACAAGCATTTCACTCTCAAGACCAACCCATTGAAGCGCGAAGACCTCGGCGAGTTCGTGCAATGCTACAACCCTGAGAACCGTCATCAACGCCAGCCGACTTGGTCTGACAAGAAACCCGACGGCCGTTGGCGCGCGTACGATTACGAAGAACTCATCAACCGGGATAAAGCCAACCTCGACATCTTCTGGCTCAGAGACGAGAGCCTCGAAGAGTCTGACAATCTCCCCGATCCTGATGTCCTCGCCCAGGAAATCGTCGAAGACCTCGAAGCCGCCCTCGAACAATTCCGCGAGATCGCCACGGACCTGGGTACAACCGGAAAAGAATCCCCGTAGTCGACGCCTTGATCCCGTTCGCAAAGCTCAGGGCGGGAATTTCGAACTGCTCACTCCGCCGCCGCTTCCATCTGCTTGGTGTACTTGCCGCTGCGGGCAGCGCCGTTCATCTTGGCGCGATGATAAAAGATCTTCTGCGCCGCGGCGACGTTTGCCGCTTCGCCTTTCCATGCCTTCAGCGCCGGGTCTTGCAGCGCGCGGGCGTAGGAAAAGCTTACTTCCCACGGGTGCGGCCCCATGCAATTCATGGCATTGAGATGCTCGGTGGCGCGTTCCGCGCTCTGGCCGCCGGATAGAAACGCGATGCCCGGAACCGCGCCTGGAACCGTCCGCTTCAAGCAACGAATCGTGCGTTCGGCGACCTCCTCGACGCCCGCCTGCTGCGGACAGCCTTTGCCGGAAACGACCATGCTCGGCTTGAGAATCATCCCCTCCAGATGCACGCGGTGCAAGAACAGAGCCGTAAACGTGACCTTGAGGGTTTGCTCGGTCGCCTCATGGCAACGTTCCACGGTATGATTGCCGTCGAGCAAGACTTCCGGTTCGACGATGGGCACTAACCCGCCTTCCTGACAAAGCGCCGCGTAACGGGCTAACGCATGGGCGTTGGCTTCGAGGCAAGTGTAGGTCGGAATGGTGTCGCCGATGGTGATGACCGCGCGCCACTTGGCGAATTTTGCGCCGAGTTCTTTATATTCCTTCACCCGGGCGCGCAGCCCGTCCAGCCCTTCGGTCACGGTCTCGCCGGGGAAGCCGGGGATCTCCACCGGCCCTTTGTCGACTTTGATGCCCGGCAGAATGCCTTTCTTGGCGAGAAGCTGGGGAAACGGCGTGCCGTCCAGCGCGCTTGTGCGGATGGTTTCATCGAACAGGATGACACCGCTGATCGCCTCTTCGATGCCTCTCGTCGTGAGCAGCATGTCGCGGTAGGTTTGGCGATTTTTTTCGTTCGACTCGATCTTGATGCTATCGAAGCGCCGCTTAATCGTGCCCGCGCTTTCATCGGCGGCGAGGATGCCCTTGCCTTTCGCTACCATGGCCTGGGCGACGGTTTCCAATTCTTGTTTCGACATGGCGTTAACGCCTCCTTTGGTTTATCGACAGACCCATTTTACATTCTGCACCGCCGGTGGCAAGGGCGATTGTCCGCGCCGGGCGGGTCTGTTATCAAATAGCCATGCGCCTATTGCTACTCCACTGGTTGATCAGCGCCGTGAGCCTGCTGATCGTTGCTTATCTCATCCCCGGCATTCATGTCGAGGGGTTCGGCGCGGCGTTGATCGCATCGGTCGTCATCGGTCTGGCGAACGCCACCCTGGGTTTGGTACTCAAGATTTTAACCTTGCCCCTCAGCCTGCTTACCTTCGGGCTTTTCTTTCTCGTCATCAACGCCTTCATGTTGCAGTTGGCGGCCGCTCTCGTGCCGGGATTTTTCGTCGCCGGGTTTTGGTCGGCATTCTTTGGCGCCATCGCGCTGAGCCTGATCAGCATGGCGCTAAGAAATTTTCTGCCGAACGACTAACCGGCCAGCCCCGTCGCTTCGCTCCAGTAGCTCGCATCATAAAACCTTTCCGGTGGATCGAAAGGCGGTTTGTAAACTCCCATCTCCTTCCTCAGCTCGATGACGGTTTTTAATGCCGCGGGATTGATGCGCGCCTTGGGCACCACCTTCTCATAGGCGCGCTCGGCGGAAGCGCGATTCATGCCTTCCTTTTCCATGACGAGTTGCAGACACTCTTCCTTGTTCGTTGGTTGGGCCAGCCAGTCCGTCGCGGCGGCCCAGGCGCGAATAAAGCGCACGACGAGTTCCCGGTGACCCTCCAGCCACTTCCTGAGCGCCCAGCCGCAAGTCAACGGCCAATTGGGCACGTAAGCGGCCGCGTCGGCCAGGAGCACCGCGCCAGACGCGAACGCTTTGTCGGACCAGGGCGGCGTGAGCATCGCGGCCACGACGCGCCGCTCCATGAACGCTTCGTAGCGCTTCGGCGAGCTGCCGATGATTTCGATGTCATATTCGGTATCGTCCATGCCGTGAGTACGGAGAATTTTTTTCCGGATCAGGTCGAGGTTGGAATCGCCCGGATCGCCAGCCAGGAGTTTGCCACGCAGATCATTAATGGAATTCACGCCCGGCTGGCCGACCAACGAGGCGGTGAGCCCTTCTTCGGCCTGTATGAACAGCATGTAATCCACCCCATCGGTGGTCGTGCGCGCGATCATCGTATCGGCGCTGCTCAAGCTAAAATCCCAACGTCCTTCCGCCATGCCGCGATTATGATCCGGCGCGAAAGTGGTTTCGTGGTATTTTACTTCCAGCCCTTCCTTGGCGAAAAAGCCCTTGGTCTCAGCCACCAGGTGGGGCGGCCTGCGGTTGTAACCGGTCGTGCTAAGCAGGTCCATGAGATCGCCCTCCGAACTACTATACTTGAAAGTTTGCGCAGCTTGCGCAAATTTCTCGCCTAAGAAGGGGGACAGTCCCCCTTCCGTGGTTCGGCGGGCTCACCACGTCCCGAGCCTGTCGAGGGACGGAAAGGGGACTGTCCCCGTTTCCCTTCTATCGCCTAGCGTCTCGCGGCTCAAGACTGCGGAGTGGTTTAGTTTCGCCAAAAATTGTAGGGGCAACCCTATGTGGTTGCCCGTTCGGAGGGCAGGGCCCCGTGCCTTGCTTTCGGGCGACCACAGGGGTC
>JACPFE010000445.1 GCA_016183145.1 Deltaproteobacteria bacterium
CGACCGGTGCGCGAAGCGCACCCTACGGCACCCTTCGTGTCCGGAGCCTGTGGTGAGTAACGTCGAACCATGCCTTCGTGGTGAATCCGACTTTTCTCATTTTGGTTGCGGCGTAGCCGCGCTGGGATCTTCGTGGTGAACGAAATCAAGGTAATAGTGCCAGTTACCCACACAGAAGCCTGAAGAGCCCTAATTTTTAATCAAGCCGAGCCGGCACGCCACAGCGCTCCAATGGCCCGCCATGAGCTCGGTCATCACGGGCTCCAAGTTGTCGATGGGCACGCGGACCTGCTCCATCGTGTCGCGGTCGCGAATCGTGACTTTGTCATCGGCCGCGGCTTTCTCGTCGCCCACGGTTTGCACGTCCACGGTCACGCAAAAGGGCGTGCCGACTTCATCCTGGCGGCGGTAGAGCCGACCGATGGAGGCGGTGTCGTCGTAGACGGCGTGCCAGCGCCGGCGCAAATCGGCGGTGAGTTGCTTCGCCGTCTCGACGATCCGGTTGTTCTTTTTTAAAAGCGGTAAGACCGCGATCTTGAGCGGCGCAAGCTCAGCGTGAAATCGTAAAACGACGCGTTTCTCTTCTCTGACCTCTTCTTCATGATAGGCATCGACGAGAAAAGCGAGCGTCGCGCGATCCGCCCCCGCCGATGGCTCGATGACGTAGGGAACGAGTTTCTGCTTGCTCTCCTCGTCGAAATACTCCAGCGCCGTGCCGCTGAACTGGGCGTGCTGCTTGAGGATATCGGCGGTGCGCTTGGCGTAGTGTGCCAGCTCGTCCTTCCCATGTTCGCGCAGGCGCAGGTTCTCTTTGCGCATGCCATAGCGGGGATACCAGGCGAAGCGCTCGTCGATCCAACGCTGGTGCCACTCTTCGTCGGTTCCCGGCATGACGAAAAACTCGATCTCCATCTGCTCGAACTCGCGGGTGCGAAAAGTAAAATTGCCCGGCGTGATCTCGTTGCGGAACGCCTTGCCGATCTGGGCGATGCCGAACGGCAGCTTCATGCGCATGGACTGAAGCACGTTGTCGAAGTTGACGAAAATGCCCTGCGCAGTTTCGGGTCTGAGATAGGTGAGCGCGGCGTCATCCTCCACCGGCCCCATGAAGGTCTTGAACATGAGATTAAATTGCCGGGCTTCCGTAAGCTCGCCCTTGCCGCAGGCCGGACAAAGCGAGCGCAGGTGGTGGCAGTGCTTGCAGGCCTGGCCTCCGGGAATCGTGAACCTGTTGCCCTTGGTCGCCTCGCAGTAGTGAACCCACTCTTCTTCATCGATCTTGTCGGCGCGAAAGCGCCGCTTGCACGCCCGGCAATCGACCATGGGATCGGTGAAATGATCCAGGTGGCCGCTTGCTCTCCACACCCGCGGATGCATGAGAATCGACGCGTCGAGCCCGACCATATCGGAGCGGGACTGCACGCAGTCGCGCCACCACAAACGCTTGACGTTGTTTTTTAACTCGACGCCCAACGGCCCGTAGTCCCAGCACGACCCCGTGCCCCCGTAAATTTCGCTCGATTGAAATATAAACCCGCGCCGCTTGCACAGCGACACGATCTTGTCCATGTCGACCATCAATTAACCTCGTACATAGAAGGCGGTAAAAGACATTACTCCCAAAACTATTATCGAGTTGGGAACTGAATGAGATTTCTGCCTAAAGACAACATCGGGAAGTGATCCACGTTTCGCGTAATCAGAATCAACTGTTCTTTCACCGTAGTTGCGCCAATCATGGCGTCCTCCAAATGGAGAGTGAGGCCGCGTCGGGCAAATCGGTAGACGAACCGACCCGCCAGGTCGGCGATCTCCCCGTCGATTGGCACGGCTCTGAATAAACTCAAGACCCTTTCGGTTTCCGCCGATTCGGATGGATGGCACCCTGCGTAGATCTCGGCGCGCGTTACCGTCGAAATCATCGGCGCTGTCTGCTCCAACAATTGTTCCAGGTATTCCCAGTAGAGTTGGACTCCTCGCAGAAGCCCTATCAGGAAATTAGTATCGAGCAGCACGCTCACCCCGTGAGGCGGCTCTTGATCGGACGATATCTTGCGAAGTCATCAGGAGTGACAAGATTGGGATGATTCTTCTCGTTCCAGATCGTCTTGCTTTTCATCCTCTTGAGCGTTGCAACCGCCGCTTGCCGGTCTAGCTCCTTTTCGACGGCCTGCTTGACCAGCATGCTTCTCTGGCCCGCCGGAACTTTTGCCAAGCGCCGCACCAACTCTTCGGGTAATGTAAACGTGACTTTTTCAACGGCCATAGCAGCACCTTCCCTGTTGGTATCAGAATACCGTCACTAAAAGAAAATTTCTAGCCCGGCAAGTTATGCCATGGCGTTGCCCGCACGCGCCGTTTTTGATGCGGGATGGCGAATTGAAGCCGATGAAAGCTTCAGCGCAGATCATGGGGACAACTAGAATTCCAGCACGTCCTGCATGCCGTAAAGCCCCGGTTTCTGCTTGGCGAGCCACTGGGCGGCGCGCAGGGCGCCGTGGGCGAAGGTCTCGCGGCTATGGGCGCGGTGGATGAATTCTAGCCGCTCGCCGATGCCGCCGAAGATGACCGTGTGATCACCGACGATGTCGCCGGCGCGCACCGAGAGCAGCGCAATCTCTTGCTTGGTTCTCTCGCCGACGATCCCTTTGCGGCCGCTGACGCCGACTTTTTCCAAGTCGCGATTGAGCCCCTGGGCGACTGAACGACCCAAGGCCAAAGCGGTTCCGCTCGGCGCGTCCTTCTTGAAGCGGTGGTGCGCTTCGATGATTTCGACGTCGTAGGCATCGCCGAGGGTCTTGGCGACTTTGCCCAGAAGACTGACCAGGAGGTTCACTCCCAGACTCATGTTGGCGGAGAGCAGTATCGGCGTTCGGCGCGAGAGCTTTTTGATTTCCCCCAGTTGATTTTGGTCCGATCCGGTAGTGCCGATCACGATGGGAATCTTTTTCTCGGCGGCGAGCTTCACATGTTCGAGAGTCGCTTCCGGCGTGCTGAATTCGATAATGATGACCTGCCCTTTTAGGAGCGGCGAAAGTTGCGCCGTGATCGGAACACCGATGCTGCCCACGCCGGCGATTTCTCCGGCGTCTTTTTTGAGCTGCGGGTTGCCGGCGAATTCAATGGCGCCCACGACTTTCATCGCGCCGCTCTCGTGGACGAGACGGACCAGGGTGCTTCCCATCCGTCCGGCCGCCCCGCAAACGATGACGCCCAACATATTAGTTCACTGGCAGGCCGAAATCGGCCATCGCCTGCCTGAGTTTTTTCAAATTGCCCTCGCCCATCGGCGTCAGCGGCAAGCGCAGCTCGCCGGTGCATTTGCCCATGAGCGAGAGCGCCGTCTTAATCGGAATCGGATTGGTCTCGATGAAAACCGCGCGAATCAGCGGCAGGAGCTTGAACTGCCAGTCGCGTCCTTTCTCCCAATGGCCCTTGAGACAGGCTTCGGCGAGTTG
>JACPFE010000077.1 GCA_016183145.1 Deltaproteobacteria bacterium
CAGCGTGTGGCCTGTGGAGCCCCACGGGCAAGCCCGTGACACCTTCCAGTACGCCCGTGGGGCGGAATCCTGAGCAAAAGGCCCCGGCCAACGCCGGGGCTCGCGTCGAAGGGTCGATCGACAGATACACTTGCGTCTCGCCTTCACCTGGGGTAGTCATGAGTCCATGTCCCCGACCGAGTACGAACAACTGGTCGAGTTCCTCGGGCGGCAGTTCACCGAGATCGACCGCCGATTCGACCAGGTCGACGGGCAGATCGCCGAACTGCGACGCGAGATGCTCGGCCACTTCGATGAAATCTACCGCCGGCTCGAACGGCTTGAGCAGGAGTACCATGCGATCACTCAGGGGCTGCGCCGGATCGAGGCAGGCCTCGCCGGCGAGAGCGGTCGGCGCGAGATCCTCGCGCGCGATCTGGCCGAGCTGAAGCAACAGGTGACGGCGCTCCAGTCCCGCATCGAGGATATTGAAGCGCGGCTCGCCCGCTAGGCACCTCTCGATCGTCGCCTTAACGCACCTCACATTTCTCGTCACTTCTTCACGGGAGCTAACGAAGGGAACAAAGATTTTTCTTGAATTCCCCGTCACTCACTACTTCACCTTCTCGATGTCCGCTAGCCGCGCCGGCTCAGAAGAAACCCAATCCAGCCATTTGGCCGAAGCGATTCGATATCGGAGTTTGGACCGGAGAATGTAAGATTCCCTGACTCCTCGCGCAATGGTCTCGACCACAGGGACATTGCGCCAGGTTGCAAAACAATCGACGCCTCTAGCATCTACGACGCGCCATCCAGGTCGCTGTGAACATATTTGCTTAATGCGTTCCGTTTGGCCAGCCTGCGCCTTCCTTGAAAAACAGCGCGCGAGGGCCTAGTTAAAATGTGTGAGAAGCATTCAGCCGCGCTATATTCCCCTCCCCTACCAGGACGCGCCGGAGTCGGGGCGTTTGATCCTGCGCGACGGCTCGACCGCGACGGTGCGAACAGCGCGACCGGATGACAAGAAAGCGCTGACCGCGTTCTTTGGTTCTCTTTCCGACCAGTCGAAGATCCAACGATTCTTTAGCCGTGCGGTGCCGAGCGCGAGGTTTATCGAGTCGTTTTGTGACTGCTCAAACCCTCGCGCCGCGTTCAGCTTGGTCGTGTTCCGGCTCGCCGAATCGAAGTCGCGGATCATCGCCGCCGGCTCTTATATCGGTCGCAACGAAACGACGGCGGAGATCGCGCTCACCGTAGACGATGCATTTCAGGGCAAGGGGATCGGCACGTTGCTTTTGGAACGGCTGGCTTTGCTGGCGGTTGCCAATGGGTTTCGTCGCTTCTGGGCGGTCACCCAGCTTGAGAACAAAGCCATGCTCGACGTTTTCCGCGACTCCGGATTTGAATGCCGCACAAGAACGGATGGGGGATATGTTGAAGTCGATCTTTCGGTTATGCCGAGCGAAGCCAGCGTCGCGCGCGCCGAGTTGCGCGACCGCGTTTCAACCACGGCGTCGCTTCGACCCTTCTTTCAACCAGGCTCGGTGGCCGTCGTCGGAGCATCCCGCGATTCAGCAGCCATCGGCGGCAGAATCCTCAATGCACTGATTGCCAATGGCTTTAGAGGTCCGATTTATCCGGTCAACCCCCGAGCTACTACCATCGCTTCTTTAACCGCCTATCCCTCCGTCCAAGCGTTGCCCCAGGCCGTGGACCTCGCCGTCGTCGCGGTTCCGCGCGACGCCGTCTTGCAGGTCATCGACGACTGCGCCGCGCGCGGGGTCAGAGCGGTGATCGTGATTAGCGCCGGATTTGCCGAGTCCGGCGCCGACGGACGTGAGTTGCAAAATCGGCTGCTGGAAAAAATCCGCGGCCACGGCATGCGCATGGTGGGCCCCAACTGCCTCGGTCTGATGAATACCGATCCGGCGGTGCGTTTGAATGCCTCCTTCGCGCCCGATTTTCCGCCTTTCGGTCGCGTCGCGTTCTGTTCCCAAAGCGGCGCGCTGGGCTTGGCCATCATTTCACTGGCGCGGGAGCGGGAATTGGGCCTCTCGAGTTTCGTCAGCGTCGGCAACAAGGCGGACGTCTCCGGCAACGATATGCTGCAATTTTGGGAGGAGGACAAGAACACCGGCGTCATTCTTCTCTACCTGGAATCCTTTGGCAATCCGCGCCGCTTCGCGCGGATCGCCAGTCGGGTCAGCCGGCAAAAGCCGATCGTCACGGTCAAAGCCGGCCGCACCGGCGCGGGGCGGCGCGCCGCCGGCTCCCACACCGCCGCGCTGGCCGCGAGCGACATCGCCGTCGATGCGTTGTTTCACCAAACAGGAGTCATCCGCGCCGAAACCCTCGATGAGATGTTCGACCTGGCGGCTGCGCTGAGCACGCAACCGCTGCCCGCCGGCCGCCGCATCGGAATTCTCACCAACGCCGGCGGCCTCGGCATTCTCTGCGCCGACAGTTGCGAAGCGGCCGGACTCTGCGTCCAGGAGCTCGGTGCATCGACCAAGGACCAACTCAAACAGTTCTTGCCGGCAACGGCCAGTCTGGCCAACCCGGTCGACATGATCGCTTCAGCCAGCGTCGAAGATTTTCGCAAGGCCACCGAAATCCTGCTGGCCGCGCCGGAAGTGGATTCGCTGATCGTCCTGACGATCCACGTGGGTCTGGCTGACACAGCGGCGATTGGCCGCGCCGTTTGCGCCGGCGTCAGCGCGGCGCGGCGGCATGGCGGCCAGGGCAAGCCCGTGCTCACCTGTATCATGGACAGGGCGCACGCCGGCAAGCCCATTCGAGCGGACGGCGAGCAACTACCCAATTACGCCTTTCCGGAAAACGCCGCGCGGGTGCTGGGAAAGCTCGGGCGTTACGCCGAGTGGCGCAACCAACCACCGGGGGTCGTTCCCGACTTCGATGATATTCAACCGCAAGCCGCCCGCGCTCTGTGCCGAACAGCTCTGCAGGAAAGCGGCGCCGGTTGGCTTTCAGTCGAACAAACGCGCAGCGTGCTCTCTGCCTTCGCCTTGCCGCTGCCGCGGGCCGGCGTCTGCAGAACGGCGGAAGAAGCCGCCGCTCTGGCCCAGGACATCGGCTTTCCGGTGGCGCTAAAACTGGCGTCGCGCCAGATCGTCCACAAGAGCGAATTCGGCGGCGTGCGCTTGAATCTTCAAGATGGGAGCGCCGTCGCTAATGCCTTCGGCGAAATTCGCGACCGGCTCGTCAAAGAAAACAAGTCGGAGGCTTTCGACGGCGTGTTGGTCCAACCGATGATCAGCGGTGGCGTCGAGCTGATGGTGGGTGTTACCGAAGACCCGATTTTCGGACCTTTGATCGGTTTCGGGCTGGGCGGCATCCACGTCGAAATTCTGAAGGACGTTTGCTTTCGCGTCACGCCGATCACGGACCGAGACGCGGCTGAGATGGTTCGCGGCATCCGCGGCCATCCCCTGTTGGAAGGTTACCGCGGCCATCCGCCGGCCGATATACCTGCTATCGAAGATCTGCTGCTCCGAGTCGCCCGGCTCGTGGAAGAAGTCCCGGAGATTTCCGAGCTGGACTTGAATCCGATCATCGCGCTACCGC
>JACPFE010000449.1 GCA_016183145.1 Deltaproteobacteria bacterium
GTGTTCTGCCCTGCTCGCTCATTCGTAAACGCCGCAAAGAATCATGTTGAAGAACAGGGACCGCGGCGGGGAGCCGTTCGACGGAAACCGCTTCATGCCAGCCGAGGTTCTGAGCTACTTCGAGCGCATCTAGCTCCTCGGCGCTGCGCCTTTGGTTCTCCGCCATGATCACGATCAGCGCCGGCAATCCGAGACATGCAAGCTCCCAGCAGGTCGTGCCGGCGGCGGACACCGCCAGGTCGGCCCACGCCATCAACTCGGCCATATCGTAGACCCGGCTCAGGAGTTGGATCTGTGGCGCAAGCGTGTCGGCTCGCTCTCTGAGCTCCGGCAGATGCGGGTTGGCCGGCCCCACCACGACCCGAACCTCCAGGCCCGGAGTGTCCAGTTGAGCCAACGCGCCGATAACCCGCGCGGTGAAATTATTCGGATCGCTCCCACCCAGCGTCACCAGGATTTTACGCGCCACCTCCGGCACGCCGCGAAAGCCGCGGCGCCAATGCGCGAACTCAGGCCGCAGCAGCGCGTAGTGCGGCCCAAAAAGCCGCGTGGTTTCACGATCGCACCGATAGCTAAGCGCGGCGGCGCCGAGATTCTGATTGAGCAAAATATCGGCGCAGTAGCGATCGAGGTGGGCGATGTCATCGATAACCAGTAGCGGATGGCCGGCACCTCTTAGCGTCTGCTGCTGCGCCAAACTGAAGTCATAGCCGTCGAGCGCCAACCAGGCGGCCTCCCGCCGCGACAGTTGGGCAAGCGTGTTCTCGATGTCGGCCTCCACGGAATCGCCCGGCGCTAGAGAAATAAGCTCGGCGCCGGTGGATAGGATGCGTTCGCGCAGGGTCGCGCTATCACAACGGCTGATAAAAACGGCGGCGCCGCCGCGCGCTCGCCAGGCCTGCGCCAGCGCCAAACAGCGCATGACGTGGCCGGTGCCGCGGCGCGCATCCGCGTCAGCGCGCGCCAGCAACGGCGGCAGATCGCGTATCGATCGCATAATGGTTGACTACCTTGCACAGGGCCTGAATCACATCTTCGACATCCTGGTCGCTCATGGCGGGAAAGATCGGCAACGACAAAATGGCGTCGTAGGCCGCTTCCGCTCTGGGACAGAGTCCGGGTCCGGTGCCGAAGCGCTCCCGGTAAAAGCGGTGCAGGTACACCGGCAGATAATGGACGTTGACGCCGATCCCCTCGGCGCGCAGCGCGGCGAAGACCCGCCCGCGATCCGTGCTCAAGAAATCCTGCTCCAAGCGGACGACGTAGAGATGGTAAGCGGATTCCACTCCCGAGCGCACGTCGAGCGGCTCGACGCCGATCAGCCGGGAACAAATCTCGTCGTAGCGCCGCGCGATGGCGCGGCGCCGGGCGACAAATTCCGAAACCTTGGACAATTGGCTCAGACCAAGCGCGCACTGTATGTCGCTCAGGCGGTAATTGTGGCCAAGCTCCACCATGTCGTAGAGCCAGGAGCCTCGTTGTTCCCGTTGGCAATGATCGGAGGTAACTCCGTGGTTGCGAAAACAGCGCATGCGATACGCCGAATCAAAACTTTCCGTCGTGATCATGCCGCCTTCGCCGGTGGTCATGGCTTTCACCGGATGGAGACTGAAGACATTCAAATCCGCCAGCGTTCCCACCGGGCGTCCCTGGTAACTCGCGCCGAGCGAGTGGCAGGCATCGGCGACCAACGCCAGATCATGGCGCCCGGTGATTTCCCGCAGGGCATCGTAGTCACAGGGTTGGCCGGCGTAATCCACGGCGATGACGGCGCGGGTGCGCGGCGTGAATTTGGCTTTGACATCTTTGGGATCGATCAGCAGCGTGCGGGAATCAACGTCGGCGAAAACCGGTGTCGCGCCCTGATAGACGACGCAATTGGCGCTGGCGGCGAAGGTGAGCGCGGAAACGATCACTTCGTCGCCGGGGCCCACGCCGAGCGCGTGCATCGCCGCATGAAGCGCCGCGGTGCCGCTGCTCACGGCCACCGCTTCGCCGGCGCCCAGCGCCCGGGCGAAAGCCTGCTCGAATTCCCGGACCTTGGGGCCGGTGGTCAGCCAATCCGATCGCAAGACTTCAACCACCGACTGGATGTCGTGTTCGTCGATGGTTTGGCGGCCGTAAGGCAAGAGGATTTTGCGAACCGGCGCGCCGCCGTCGATGGCCAATGCGCTATTCATAATTTTCCACCAGACGTTGCAGCTCTTCCACCGAGAGCCAGCGGGAGTTGTTGTCGCTGCTGTAGCGAAACCCCTCCGGGCAGCGCTTGCCGCCGTTGCAGCGGGCGCGGCCGTTGCCGTTTGCGGGTTGAGGCCGAATGACGAAATAGTCGTCGTACTCCACCGTGTTGCGCGCGTCGTCTTCCGGCACCATGGTCTCGTGCAGTTTTTCGCCGGGCCGAACGCCGATGATGTCGAGGCGGCACTCCGGCGCGATGGCCCGCGCCAGGTCGGCGATGTTCATGCTCGGAATCTTGGGCACGAAGACCTCGCCGCCGCGCATCCGCTGGAGACAATCCAAAACGAAGCCGACCGCCTGCTCGAGGGTGATCCAGAAGCGAGTCATCTTCGGATCGGTGACCGGCAGCACGCCGGTGGCGCGCAGTTGCTGAAAAAATGGAATGACGCTGCCGCGGCTGCCCATGACGTTGCCGTAGCGCACCACGCTGAACTTGGTGCCGTGGTGGCCGGAGTAGCCGTTGGCGGCGACGAAGAGCTTGTCGGAACAGAGCTTGGTGGCGCCGTAGAGATTGATCGGATTAGCCGCCTTGTCCGTGCTCAAGGCGATCACCCGGTGCACGTTGCGGTCGATGGCGGCATCGATGATGTTGGCGGCGCCGAGCACGTTGGTCTTGATGACTTCGATGGGATTGTATTCCGCCGTCGGGACCTGCTTGAGCGCGGCGGCGTGGATGACGATATCGACGCCGTCCAGGGCGCGGTAAAGGCGGTCGCGGTCGCGCACGTCGCCGATAAAGTAGCGCATGCACGCGTAGCGTTGCTCGTTGAAGCGCTGGTGCATGTCGAATTGCTTGAGCTCGTCGCGGCTGAAGACGATCAGCTTCTTGGGCGCGTGGTTCTTTAGGACCGTTTCGGCGAACTGTTTTCCGAAGGAACCCGTGCCGCCGGTCACCAAGACAACCTTGTCCTTGAGCACATCGTTCGGCATTTTCATCGGCTTATCCTCGTCGTCACGCTTCCCCCTCAGCCGGCAAATCCGCACGGCAGCAAGCAAGACTCCTCCCGGTCGGACGGTGCCGTCAGGTTTTTGACGACCGGTCTGGAATTTGACGCGCAAATCGGCATAGACACTCGATGCGCGATCTCGCGCCGTTGGAAATGCAAAGGGTGCGCCAGCGTTTCGTCTTGAGCATCGGCTAGGTTTGGTTTTCGCAAGTCCTCGCGCTGCCGCCGCGGGGAAGCCAGAGACGGAAGCGAGATCCTTTGCCAAGTTCGCTTTCAAGGCTGATCTTGCCGCCCAGAAGTTCCAGCATCCGGCGCGACAAATGGAGTCCCAGCCCCATGCCCTCGTAACGCCGGTTGTCTTCTTCTTCCACCTGGCGAAAATCGTCGAAGATGATTTTTTGATATTCCGGATCGATGCCGATTCCGCTGTCCTCGACGATGATCTCCACGCCGTCCCGGTTGGGGGCGGCGTGGAGGACGATCTTTCCCTGTTGGGTAAATTTTGCCGCGTTGTCGAGAATATGACCGAGAATCTGCGCCAGCCGCGGGCGATCGGTGACGACCACGAAGGGTTCGTCACTGTAACGGCCCTCAAAGATTATCGGTTTGTCGCCGATCAAATTCCCCATCTGCTGCGAGACCTCGTCGAGAAACTCTGCGAGGTCGAAGGAGTCGTGATGGAATATGACTGTTCCGGCGTCCAGTTGCGAAATTTCCAGAATCTCGGTAATCCGAGCGCTCAGGCCGTTGGCCTGCCTGACGATCTTCGCCGCCGCATCGGACAACTCGGCGGGCAGCGGGCCGAGCACCTGCTCCGCGATGAGGCTGGCATAACCGGTGATGACGAAGAGCGGGCTGCGCAGCTCGTGGGACACCGTAGCGAGGAATCGGGACTTGACGTGCACCGCTTCCTCCAGCTTGCGGTTGAGCTCCGCCAGTGTTTTTGCCCGATCTTCGGCTTCGCGGTACAGGCGCGCGTTCTCCAGCGCCACCGCTACGAAGTCGGCGAATGCCTTGGCCATCGCGGTCTCGCGCGCCCTCCAGCGCCGTTGCGCCCGCGCATGCAGCCCGAGCACCGCCAGCCCGCTGCCGGCCCAATCCACCGGCAAAAATAAATGGGCGCGAAATCCGGCCGCCTTGAAGAATTCCTTTTCCCATGACGCAGCGGCTTTCTCGATGTCCGGCAGAATGATCATCTCGCCCATCCTGGCCACCCAGCCCGACAGGCTCCGCTCCATCGGAGCGCTCTTCCCCCTTAGCTCGCTCAGACCCGCGGCGCCGGCGATCTCCAAAACGTTGTCCCGCGGCAGCAAAACATGCGCGGCGTCGGCGGATTTCCCATTGGCCTTGGCGGGAACGGTTTTTACCGGCACAGGGGCCAAACGGCCGGCGGGACGGCTTGCTGGCGCTTCGCGCTGGCCGCGCGTTTGCGTGCCATTGGAAGATACGTCGAGTATTTTGCGAAACTCTTCGAGGTATGCGACACGAAAGTAGGTAAGGATTGAGGTTTCTCTTTTTTTGCCTTATGTTACTGATTGCTAATTAGCATTCAGTAGGGCAAAAGAGAAACCGGTGGAGGAAAATCTGGAGGAGTTGGAGCGACACAAGAACGAGCTTTATCGGCGCTTAGGTGAGTGGGGAGATTTTCGGCGCGGGACGATTTCCGTCAACTATCGCAAGTGCGGCAAAGCATACTGTGCCTGTGCCCAGGCGGGACACCCCGGCCATGGGCCGCAGTATCTGTGGAATGCGACAATCAAAGGGGAGAGCCGCGCTAGGAATCTGCGCTTGGGTGCGGAGTTGGAGAAGGTGGGACGGGAGGTGGAAAATTACCGTCGCTTGATCCAATGGTGGGATCAATGGATTGAGGTGAACGAAAAGATCTGCCAGAACAGACCGGTCAACAGAATAGAAGACGAGGAATTGGAGGAGCTTAAAAAAAAAATTAAAGCGGAAGTATGGCAGGAAGCGCAGCAGGAGATCGGACGGTTAATCGCTCGTTTATTAGAAGCAGGGCACAAGAGGGGAGGAGTGGATCTGGAAGCGAGTGAGAGCACCATCCGCGCCAGTATGCATGAGCTTGGCGGGCGGCTGCTCGAAGGTGTGTTGAATGGCGACAAGGGAGATTATCGAGGGAGCCGAATCGAATGTGGACAGGGCCATCAGGCCGAGTTTGTGGGTTATCGGAACAAACGATTGCAGACGGTGCTTGCCAAGATCGAGCTTAAACGGGCCTACTATCATTGCGCGGTGTGTCGGGCCGGGGTGATACCGAAGGATGTGCAACTCGATGTGGCCGGGACCTGCTTCAGTCAGCCTGAGGCTGATGATGGGCCGGGTCGGCGCCAAGGAAGCCTTCGATGAAGGGCGGCGGGACTTGAAGGAGCTGGCCGGTATCGTGGTAAAGACCAAGGCGGTGGAGCGGATTTCGGAAGCCATCGGCCAACAGGCCGAGGGTGTGTCCCAAGCCGAGCGCCATGCCGCGCTGTCGGGCAAATTGGCGAGTGTGGAAGCGGCGCCCACGCTCTACATCGCCATTGATGGTACCGGCGTGCCCGTGGTCGCACGCGAGAGCGAAGGGCGCAAAGGCAAACAGACGGAACGGGCGAAAACGCGTGAAGCCAAATTGGGATGCGTCTTCACCCAGACCCTATTGGATGATCAAGGACGTCCACGGCGCAATCAATACTCCACCACGTATGTCGGAGCGATCGAAACCGCCGAACAATTCGGGCCCCGTATTTATACTGAAGCGGTGCGTCGCGGCTTGAAGCGTGCTGGACGGGTTGTTGTCGTTGGCGATGGAGCGCCGTGGATATGGAACCTTGCCGATGAACACTTTCACGATGCCATCCAGATTATCGACCTCTATCATGCCCGCCAACATCTGATCGAACTGGCCAAGAGCGTCTACGGCCAGGCCGCCACGAAGGCCGCCGATTGGGCCGCTGGCCGCAGCCAACAGCTCGATGAGGGCAACATCGAAGCTGTCCTGACCGCGCTTGGACGGCTGCGTCCCCGAGATGAGGCGGCGCAAAAAGCGGTTCACAGTGCCCTGCACTACTTTCAAAGCAATGCGAATCGAATGCACTATGCCGACTTCCGCAGTCAATCGCTCTTCGTCGGTTCGGGTGTTGTCGAAGCCGGCTGCAAAACCGTCATTGGCCATCGTCTCAAGCAATCCGGCATGCAATGGACCGTTCGTGGTGCCAATGACATCATCGCGCTGCGCTGCCTGCAACTCAGCGGTCGGTGGGAAGAGTTCTGGGAAACACGCGCGGCGGGTTAGCCAGCGTTACCTACAAATATGTCGCGCACCCGACCTCAGTCATGACGTGCCCGGTCAACTCCAGGCAATCCGCCTGCTCCAACTGTAAAAAGGTCCAGACGGCTTCGTCGACGGCGTAGGAATCATCTTCGATTCCGCGGCTGATCAGGGAGCCATGCGCCAAGACGTCCGCGACGTGAACGATGGCAACGGTCTTGTGAACCCGGGCATCCACCTCCTCAGGCAAAGAGTGCGGCTGATGGTGATACTCGATGGATTGGATCAGCAACGGCGGCAGATTCCAGCGCTGCGCCACCATCGCGCCAGCGCCCTGGTGGTCCACTCCGAAGACACTGCGCTCAGCTTCCAGCAAGTTGACGTTTTCGCTCCGCGCTTTCATCACCGCTTCGAGAAATTCGCTCTTGAAATAGCGGTAGAAGAGCGCCTGGCCCATGTCGTGGAGCAGACCCGCGACAAAGGCCTCCTCAGGCGCGGGATGATGGATCCGCCTGGCGATTTGCCTCGCCCAACAAGCGCAGATCATGGAGTGCTCCCACAAATCGCGCAGCGTCAGGATCGCGCCGTCGTCGGGAGCGTTGGAAGTGAAAATGTTCAGCGCCAACGCCAGGGAGGAAATGGTGTCGAAGCCGAGCACGGGAACCGCCTGGGCGACGGTGGTCACCGGGCGAGCTTGACCGTAGTAAGGGGAATTGGCGATTTTCAGCAGGCGCGCGGTAAATGCCTGGTCTGGGGCGATGAGCTTGGCGATCTCTCGCACCCCCGCCCGGTCTTCCCGCGCCAACTCCAGGATCTTGATGACCACTGGTGAAAACGGCAGCGCGGTGATGCGCTCCAATAATTTATCGACGCGGCGCATAGGTTCCTCAGGATAAAAATCGCCATTTCGCCGATTTTCTTAAAAAGAATAAGCGGTTGGGAATCCCGCGGTGGCGCGCCACCGAAAGCGCAGGATGGCGTCGGATTGTCGGGGGGGCAGTCTCAGCGCAGCAAACGAATTTTTGGGCTCGCTCTTGAACGCCGGATGCGCCCGCGCCGGCAGCCTCGGCGGCGCGCGCTGGCATCGAGATCAGGATGTTGATTCATCCCTTGCCACAGCCGCAGGCCGCTGCGAATATAGCGCGGGTCCAGTCCCAAGAAAGCGCAGATGTTCTCAAACGAGAAAATCCAATCCTTCTCGGCGCCAAAAAGCCAGCGCTCGGCGTCGCGGAATTCGCCGAGATCCGGGTTGCCGTCAGCGCCGGCAAAACGCTGAAAACAATTGACGGCGTCCTCCAGAACCATCGTCATCAGGCGAATCTCGGGCTCCAGTGCCGCGGGGTAACATGAACCGGCGGAATACTGGATGGAAAGATCATCGCCGGGCCATGCATCCGGGACCGACGACGAATCGATCTCTGCGGCGGCGGCTTTTGACATGGCGAATCTTCCTTAAGCGACACCGGCGGTCAGCAGGAACGCATCAAATCCCCGGCGTCCGCGGTTTGAGCAACGGGTGGCGCAGGGGTTGATCCTCCAAAACCAACTGCGCGCCGAGTGCGGCTATTGGGTTGACGATCAGCGGCCCTTGGAGATTCACGGTGATCTCTTCAAGTGTTTCGCGCAAGGTGACGATCAATAACGGAAGTAAATCCTCGGGGGCGCGCGCGCCGAGGGCCGCCAGGAGTTCGGCGCTCCTGGGAAAACGATAGTCGAGGCCCATGGAGGCCGGGTGAATCAACGGGAACGTCAGCTCATGACCGACCGCGTTAAGCAGCAGGAAGGGTGATTCGCTGCCGTCGCCCGGTTCGAAGGGCTTGAGCTTGTAATGCCGGCAAGCCGGGAAGCCGAGCAGGCCGGCGGGGAAGAAAAGCTCCTTGTCCTGGAGCCCGAGGGCGGCGAGACGGTCCACGGTGGCCGCAGCCGGGTTATTTATCAGATTCGCCGGGGTTTTTAATTTGTAATTGTTTGAGAGCATCTTCGAGTTTCCTCCCCGAGTCGGGAACGTTGGCGGCGGCGCGGTTCTCGTCTTGCATCGCCTTGTAAATTTCCTCCCGCAGCACCCGCACTTCGCGGGGCGCGGCGATACCGAGCCGAACCTGGCTGCCGCTGATGCCGACGATGGTGATCGTGATCTCGTCGCCGATTGTGATGCTTTCCCCGGACCTGCGGCTTAATATCAACATCGGCCACCGTTAGCTGAGATAGTCGAGCAGGCTCGGCTGGATGACCCGGGACGCCGATTGGATGGCTGCCTCAAAGGCATGTTGATAGCGGGCGAAATCCGAATAGGCCGCCAGCGCGTCGGCGTCTTCGATCTGGGAGCGTTGCGCCAGAGTGCGGTCTTTCAACATTCCCGCCGCATCGCCCGCTACTCTGGCGCCGTTTAAGCGCGCGCCCAACTCGGCGCGAAAGGTTAAGACCTGGTCGATGGCGGCGTCGAGCCGGCCGAGCTGCGCGTGCAGTCCGTTGGTATTGGTTTGCGTCAGCGTGAGCACGGCGGACGGCGCGGCCAACTGGGTGGAGCCGGCAAAGCTCAGATCGGCGGCCGCGATGGTGATATCGGCGGCGCCGTCGGTGAGTCCGGTCAGCGTGATATTCGTCAACGTACTGCCGGCGGCGTTGAACGTGCCGTCGGCGTTGAATTCCAGGGTGCCTTGCGGCGCCACTTGATGGAGATTGCCAGGCGTGCCGCCGGTGATTTCATCGGAGTCGGCGACGACGCGATATTGGAACGTGGTGGCGCCGGTCTTGGCGAACAGAAAAGTCAAATTATGGGCTTGGCCGATGGCGTCGAAAACCGTCACGGCGGTGGAAAAATTCGCTTCGCCGAGAAACGTCGCCGGCGGCGCTTCCGTACCGACGGCATCGGCCAGGGAAAATCCGCTTCCCGCCGCGATACCGTCATCGAGATTGACGCCGAGGGTGATTGCGTTGGCAGCGGCGCCACCGTCGAGCACCGCCTCCAAGTCCTGGAGCACATCGAAGATGCCTTGGCCGCCCACCACACCGGCACCTTGGAACACCGCGCTTCCTTGCAGATTGATCGCCAAAGTGCTCGTCGGATTGGTTTGAATCGTGATCTGGCCGTTGTCGCCGAGATAATCTACGCGGGCCGCCCCCTCCACAAACGGCGCCGAGCCGTTGAGAAATCCGCCGAACAGGAAACGGTTTTCCACTTTGGTGTTGGCCTCGGCGCGGACCTGGAGAAAAATCTGATGAATCTCTCTGGCGGCCGCATGCCGTTCAGTCGCCGAATTGGTGTCGTTGACCATCGCCAGCGTGAGCTCTTTGGCGCGCGTTAATCCTTCGGTGACGTCGCCGAGCACCGAGTCCGCCTGATCGAGGAAGGGCATGCCGTTGTCGATGTTGCGCTGATATTGAGCGAGGGACTCCTCGAAACCGCGCAGCCGCATGGCCCGGCTGGCGCCGACCGGATCGTCGGACAAGTGGTTGATCCGCCGCCCCGAAGTCACGGCTTCTTGCGCGCGAGCGACGCGCTGGTATGCTCGTTGCAACTCTTCGGCGACTTGCCGTGCGATGGTTTGTGACGTTATGCGCACGGCTACCTCACCATATCCAATAAGGATTGATAGAGATCGTCGGCGGTGCGCACCAGCATGGCGGAGGCTTGGAAGGCGCGCTGGAACTGGATCAGCTTGGTCATTTCTTCATCGATATTGACGCCGGACACCGATTCCCGCCGCGCTTGGGTCTGGGCCAGCAGCGCCTGATGAAAATCGAGCCGGGTCTGGGCCGTCTGCGTTTGCGCGCCGACATCGCCGATCAAGCCGAGCAAATTATCTTGCAACGTGAGTCCGCCAAGGGCGGCAAAGTTCGTCGTTTGCAAACCGACCAGGGCCTGGGCGTTGCGGTTGTCCCCGGGAACGGTGTTGACCGCGGCGGCCGCCGCGATCAGCCGCGGATCGGCGCTGATAGCGGCATCGACGCGGACATTGGCCGCGGCGCCGGCCGTGGTCGCGAGGGAGGCAAAAAAATCTCCGCCCGCCGCGCCGGTCAAGTCGAACCCCAGCGCATGCTGCGCGTTGAATTCGTCGATCAACGTTTTCGCGAATTGATCGAGGCGATCAATCAGGTCCTGGGTCTTGACGTCGCGCATATTCAGAATCGATCCCATCTTGCCGACGGTAAACTGCGCGGTGGCGTCGAAGCTCAGGCCATCTGGGGTTTGATAGGTGATCGTGTGCAGCCCGGCAGCGTTCAGCGTGTCGCTCTGGAGCGAAGCAACGCGGGCTCCGCCCACGAGCATCAATCCGCCCGCGATAACGTTCACCTGCCCATCGAAGTTTTCACGCACCGTTGCGCCGGTGAGACTCGTGAGCTCCTGCAATAAGGTTTGCCTCTGGTCGCGGAAATCGTTGGCCGTCTCGCCGCCGGTTTCGGTGGCCGAGATTTGCGTATTCAAGGCCGCGATCTGTTCGGCTAGCAAGTTGACGCGCTCCACGGAGCTACGCAGTTCCTCATCGAGGTTCTGCTGGACGGAGGTCAGGCTTTGGCGGCTTTGCGCCAGACTCGCTCCCAAAGCTCCAGCCTTGCCGATGACGCTCACGCGCTCGGTCAAACCGGCGGGATTATTGGCCAGGTCGGAGAGCGCGCCGAAAAATGCGCTGAGTGCCGCCTCGATGCCGCCCGAAGTTGGAAAAATTTCCTGAATGCTCGCCAGCGCCTGGTTCTGAGCGTCGCTGAAGCCCACCGTGCCATGGAGGCTCAGAAGCTCGGCTTCGGTAAATCGGTCAACCATCCTCTGGACGGCGGCGACTTCGACACCCTGCCCCAAAATGACGCCGCCCTCGAAGGAAGGAACCGCGGATGCCAGATCGACCCGTTGCCGGGAAAATCCCTGTGTCGCGACGTTGGCCAGATTGTGTCCGGTCGTTTGAATCGCCAACTGCTGGGCCTTCATCGCTTGCGCGGCGATGGACAGAGTCGAAGTAATCCCCATAAGAAAATTTTAAACCTGGCGGTGGATGAGCACCGATGAGGGCGTTTGCAGGTCCGTAGCGCCCGTTTCCCCATACAGAGGAACGGCTGGGCGAGTGAGAAAACCTAAAGCTTCGTTGATATGCGACGCGAGGTTTTCCAAGAGCGCGTTGAAATCGCGCTCTTCGGCATGAAGCCGGCTAAAAAGCGCACGCCCCCGCTCGTGCAAATCGCGCCAGCGGTCGCGCTCCGCCTGGTCGGCCGGCAACTGGTCGATCAGCTCGCGCAGCGTTGCCGGAGCGCCCGCCGGCTCGACTTGTTTAAGGACCGCGATGCGCTTTTCCTCCAGCTGGGTCAGAAGGCGAAGCCAAGGCTCCCGCCCCTCGATTGCCAGCAGCAGGCTCACGACGTCCCAGGCAAGCAGTGCCCGTCTCTGGGTTTCGAGATTGCGGTTGAGCTCGTCGCCGACGGCGATCGCTTGGTCTAGGATGCTTTCCAGCTCAGTTAAATCGATATTCATGGAGTGCCCTTACTTTTTCTCCAGCAAATGGGAGACCTCACTGCGCACGATGCTCTTGGCGACATCCTCGGAATTGACCTCGTATGTCCCCTGCTCGACCTGTTCTTTGATCTTCTTGATTTTCTCCGCGCGCAGCTCGTCGCCCTTCTTAGCCAGTTCGGCGACGCGCTGCATTTTGCGCGCCTCGGGGGAGATATCAACCCTGGCGGAAGCTCCGCTCTCTTTAACCTTCGAATCGGCGTCGGCGCCGGCGGGTTTGACGGTCTTATCGCTGTTGACCAGCTTGGAGAGATCGGTATCGGCGGGCCCTCGATGGGTGATTTTCATTAGATTTCTCCTTTACATAGAAACTATCGGCAAATCGCCTGGGCTCTTTAACCTGTGCGTACTCCAGTTCTTTTCCAGTTGATCATACGCTCATTTCGATCGTTTGCTTAACTAGACCACCGATCTTAGCTTCGAACCTTTTGCAATGCCGCCCAGCAGCATTTCCGGGTTGACCGGTTTACCCGCCCGGCGCACCTCGAAGTGGAGATGGGCGCCGGCGGAGCGGCCCGTGCTTCCCACCAGGGCGATCGGATGCCCTGCGGCGATTTCATCCCCCAGGGAAACGAGATTGGCCGCGTTGTGACCGTAGCGGGTGATCAATCCGTTGCCGTGGTCCACTTCTACCAGGTTCCCGTAACCCGCCAGTTGGCCGCTGAAAGTGACCTTGCCGGCGGCCGCCGCCTTCACCGGAGTCCCGGATGGCACAGCGATGTCGACACCGTCATGGAATTTCTCCTCGCGGCTAAAAGGATCGGCGCGCGATCCGAACGGGGACGAGACGACGCCCTGGACCGGAACCTGGATCTCGTCCTGAATGACCTCCGGCGACCGGATTTTTGCCGGCCCGCCGGGCACGATCTTGTCCAGCGACTTGACCACCACGCTGGTGAATCCCGTGGCGTCGCGTCGCGCCATGAGGCGCGCAATCTCCGCGTCCATCATGGAGGTGTAAATATCACGCGATAGCGACTCGCCTTCGAGCAATCCATCCTGCGGCAGCGCCGCGCGCATCGCTTTCAGTACTTCGAGGTAGAGAAAAGACGCAAACTCCTGGGCCGCCTTCTGCCGCTGCAGCGCATCGCCGGCGGCGGCGCTGCTGATGGCTTCCGCTTTTTTGCTGAGCGCATTTTGCACCGCAAACTGTCCAAGATTTCTGCTGTCAAGTCCGTCCATGGCGGTTACATCACGACCAGCTCGGCCTGGAGCGAGCCGGATTCCCGCAGCGCTTCGAAGACCGCGATCAGATCCCGGGGCGTCACCCCCAGAGAATTGAGCGCACGAACGATTTCGCTGAGCGCTATACCGGGCCCGCCCGGCAGCTCGATCAATTGACGATTCTCCTGTTCCTTCACCGCGACGGTAGTATCGGGAACCACGGCGGTATCGCCGCGGCCGAAAGGATTCGGCTGCGAAACCCGCTGCTCGGTCTTCACCATGATATGGAGACCGCCGTGGGCCACGGCGACCGGAGCGATGCGGACGTCTTTGCTGATGATGACCGTGCCGGTCCGCTCGTTGACCACGATGCGCGCCGGCTGGTCCGGCGCGATCTCGACGGTTTCAAGGGCGGAGATGAAAGCCACCGGGTCGCCGCGAAACTTATCCGTTAGCGCCGCCGTCACTACACCCGGCGATAGCGCCTGGGCCGCGATCTTCAGGGGCGAATTTTTGAGCGCCTCGGAAATCCGCTTCGCCGTCGTGAAGTCAGGTTTGTCGAGGTGGATGCGCACCAGTCCGTCGCTGCCGACAATCGTCGAAGGGACGGCCCGCTCGAGCAGCACTCCCGCCGTGATGCGCCCGGCAGTCTGATGATTCTTGCTGATTTTCGCCCCCACGCCTAAGGCGGTGTAGCCGCCGCCCAAACTCACCGGGCCCTGGCCGACCGCGTAAATCTTTCCGTCCGATCCCTTGAGCGGAGTCAGCAGCAAAACGCCGCCGGAAAGGCTGCCGGCGTCGCCCATCGACGAGACCGTCGCATCCAACCTAGTTCCGGGCTGGACGAAGGGCGGCACTTCCGCCGTCACCATCACCGCTGCGACGTTTTTCACACGGACATCGTTGGGGCTGACGCGGATATTGTAATCCTGCAAAAGATTGGCGAGGGTCTGGACGGTAAATTCGGTGTTCTGGCGGTCGCCGGTGCCGTTGAGACCGACCACCAAACCGTAGCCGAATAGCTGGTTGGGGCGGAATCCTTCGACATGAGCGAGATCCTTCAGACGCGCCGCCGATGCCGCACTCGCCAACAGGCAGCAAGCGATCAGCAGGCATAAAACAATAAGAAACCCTTTAACTCGTTTGAGATGTTCTACCGTTTGAACGGCTTGTCCGCCGAAGTCCTCCACAGGCGGATCAGCCTCAGGCTGAGACGGATCAGCCCCAAATTTCCGCCACAGGACGGACCAGCCCCAGGTTGCTTGGCTGGGCTTGGCTGAAACGTTTTGAACGATTTGAACTTTCCGGTCGGTCCCGTGCATTGTTTCACTTCCTAGAACGGCCAGATAAAATCGAAAATCCAGGTGCCCCAACCCGACCGCTGTTTGTCGGCCACGACGCCGAGCCCGCCGATGGTGATATTGGCGTCGGCCAATTGCGTAGAAAGCACGATGTTGTCGCGGCTCACGTCCTGCGGGCGCACGATGCCGGTCAGGGTGCTGACTTGCTGCGCGTGGTTCACCAGCACTTCGCGGGTTCCCCGCACCACGAGGTTGCCGTTGGGCAGCACCTCCCGCACCATCGCGGTCATCACCGCCGTCAGCTCCCCGCTCCGGGTCGTCGAGCCGGCGCCCTTATGGCTGTTATCCGAGCTCGTGGTCAATAGATCTTCGCCGACTTTGAAGAGGTTGAGAAATTTTTTCTTGCCAAAAAAGGTGCTGAGACTCGCGTTGGCCGATGAAGTGCGCGACAGATCGGTGTCAGCGGTGTTGCTCGCCTGGGCGCTCTCGATGATGCGCACGGTGATGATATCGCCGACGCGCAGCGCTTTCTTGTCGGCGTAGAAGAACACGCGATCGTCCGCCGGCCAGAGCGACCCCGGCGTTACCGGCAACGCGCTTTGGGTCCTGACCTCGGTCTGGCCGAGCCGGCTGACTTCCTGCGCCATCTCACCCTCCGTGGGCTTAGGGAAAAAACGTTTTTCGATCATCTGCGCGCAGCCGATGGCCAGAAAGAGAACCACCAAGAGCGAAATTTGCCTTTTCATCAATTGATCCTCACCGTGCGGCCGTCGACGACGACGCCGCGCAGCAATTTTCCCGAAGACGGATTTTTCACCTGGATGAGATCTCCGGCCTTGCCGGCCTCTTCGGCCGCCCCCGGAGCCTCCACGCGCAGGCTGCCGGTTTCGTAAACCAGAATGACCGGGCTGCCGCGCTTCATGAGCGTGGGATGCTCGATCGTTTTCTGGGTGATGACTTCGTTGACCTCGACGAACCGCGCCGTCTGCTGGCCCAAGACCTCTTCGACGCGAGTGAAGGGGCGGGCCGCCAGCGACGAGACATCCCGCCGCTCCACGCGCACGCCGGCGGCGGTCACGACTTCCCGCCGCGCCAGCGGATAGGAGGTTACCACGACCTCGTCAAAAATCTTAATTTCGGCCTTGACCCAAAATCGCGCCGCTTCCGCGCCGGCGATCTCGGCGGCGAGGAGAAAACTATGAACGCCGGGAGTGATTCCCTTCGCCGGTTTAAGAACTCGATAGTTCACCGCGCCCAAAGGCATAGAGACCGGCGCAAACGGCGCAACCCGCACTTCGAGGTTTTCCGCCTTCCACGGCGCCTGGCTGAGCACATGTTCGCGAATCACTGCTGCTGTTTGCTCTCGGCTCGGCGTCCGCTCAGGGCCGGCGCCTTGGACCGGCGCCGCGCACAGCCACACTATCAGAAACCCGACTGAGCCCAAGCTGCGTCGATTCATCTTAGAGCGTGTTTCCAAGCGCGGATCCATCATCAGCCATTATGCTCGCACCAGGTTGTTCGCCGTCTGCATCATCTCGTCGGCGGTGCGGATGGCGCGGGAATTGATTTCATAGGCGCGCTGGCTGGTGATCAGGCCGACCATTTCTTCCACGACGTTGACGTTGGCGCCTTCGACAAAACCCTGGAGCAGGGTGCCCAGGCCGTCTTGTCCCGGCGTTCCCGGCGTGGCGTCGCCGGAGGCCTGCGTCGCGATGAAAAGATTGCGCCCGTGGCCTTGCAGCCCCGCGGGATTGATAAAGCGCACCAGTTGAATCGTGCCGGCTTGCTGGGGCTGCTGCTGGCCGGGTAAAGTCACCGATACGGTTCCGTCCACGCCGACGGCTACGCTCAAGGCATTGGCGGGAATCGTGATCTGAGGTTCGAGCGGGAAGCCGTCGGAAGTCACCACCCGCCCCTGACTGTCCTTTTTGAACGCGCCGGCCCGGCTATAAGCGGTTTCGCCGCTCGGCTGTTGGATCTGGAAAAATCCTTCCCCTTCGATGGCGAGATCCAAGGCATTGCCGGTTTGTTGTAAATCTCCCTTGATGAATAGCCGCTGCGTCGCCACCGCGCGCGAGCCATGTCCGACCTGGAATCCGGACGGGACTTCCTGGCCCTGCGCTGAAGTGGCGCCGGGCGCCTGGAGCGTCTCGTAGACCAAATCTTGAAAATCGACTCGGCTCCGCTTGAAACCCGTGGTCTGCACGTTCGCCAGGTTGTTGGCGACAACGTCGAGCGTGAGTTGCTGCGCCTGCATTCCGGTGGCGGCGGTCCAAAGTGCGCGCATGATGATCTCCTTTTTTTGGTTCCTTGCTTAGCGGCCGGCGTCGGTAATCATTTTTTCGGTGGCCGAATCCATCAGCTTCATCGCCCGCTCGTAGGCTTCAAATTGCCGGTTGATCGAAATCAGCGAAACCATGCCGTCGATGGGGCTAACGTTGGACTGTTCGAGACTGCCTTGAATCACCCGGACACCGGTGGCCTCCTCCACTTTCGCCGGCGCGGCGCGCAGGAGATTGGCTCCTTCCTTGGCGACTTGAGCCCTGTCGGTAAAGCGGACGATCCTGATCCTGCCGACCTCTCCCTGTGCCGATTTTACCGTGCCGTCACCGGCCACTTCGATTTTTTCGCCGGTGATCTGGAGCGGACCACCCTCGCCGAGCAACGCGTCGCCTTGCGCGGTGATCAGCGTGCCTTCGCCATTCACGGTAAAACTGCCGTTGCGGGTATAACGCTCACCCCTCGCGGTCTGCACGACAAAAAAACCGTCCCCTTCCAACGCCAGGTTGAACGGATTGCCGGTGGTCTGAATCCCGCCTTGGGCGAACAGCGTGCGCTGAGCGCTGACCGCGACCCAACCCCCGGGCCGGTCTTCGGCGGACGCGCGTCCGGCAAGTATCTCGCCGAAGGCGAGGCGGCCGCTCTTGTAACCGGCGGTGTTGGCGTTGGCCAAATCTTGTGCTGTCACGTCTAGGCGGCGCATCTGCGCCACTGCGCCCGAAAGGGCTTTGTACATCGCTGCATCCATCAAGCACCTACCTTGAAGCAATCCCTATACCGAGTCAGCGAATCCTCCGCAGCCACGATCAGGCTGGCCGATTGAAACCGAGCCATTTCGCTGCGCCCGGGCCGTTTTTTTTACCACTTCGCGTCTGTCCCAGCGTATGACGCACTATCAAACCCATGGACGGAGCTATCATTGGCCGCCTTCTTGATGACGTCAACCAGGAGAATCGGCTGGGAACTTTTTTCCCGCCGGGCGGCAACTTTTGTCGGCATGGGGTTATCCCGTCCGCTATCTTCCTCGCACAGCTTCTTACGCACGGTGAGTTTCTTGTCTTTACCGGCCATTCGCTGCAGCTCTCTGACGATCTCGACCTGAGGCAAAGGCAAGTTGAGCATCGACGCCACTCGGTGCGGTTCCTGCCCTTCACGGAGTAACAACGCCGCGGCGGTGTACTGTTCTCTCTTCTCGCTCCCCGGTTGAAGCATCAAATGGCGCATGCGCTGCTCCGCGCTTTCAGCGCGCGCTAACAGAGATTCGAGATTTTTTTGAATGAGATCTAAGGAACGGAAGAAGCCATCGTTGGTGAGCTGGCTCGACTTGATGACTTCTTCCAAGCGGCGCAAGCTTTCATCTTTTTGGTTCAGGCTCGCGACTCGTCGCTTGCGCACGACCCACCAGACGGCCAACAAAAATATTAGAGATGCGGCTAACAGCATGGTTTCAATCATAAAACCCTCCTTTTTTGTCGTTCATTCATGCCTTTTTAAACTTTGATATCGAGACTTTTCCCCTTGTCCTGCGAATCCTGGACTTCGTCCCCCTGGTTTTGTTTGTTATCCGTCCGTTCCAGGTCGGAAGTGTTCACGCCTGCGGGGGGCTGTTTTTGCTTCCCTTGCTTGCGCTGTCTGGCTCCCTTTTCCCGCCCCTGTGCGGGTACGGGATCGGCAGGGATCGAAGGGGGAACAATCCGACTAACGGAATCCGCCATGCATCACCACCGAGCTCCGGCCCGCCCTACACCCGCACCGCTCTTTTCCCGCTAGGCGCCTTGCGCGCGTCAGCGGCGCGTTTTCCGGCAGACTGCGCCCTGGGCTTGACGCTCACGCCCAGCGCAACGCGCAACCGCCCCACCGCCTGGGCAAAAATTTGACAGATGCGCCCTTCGCTCAGATCCAGGATTTCGCCGATCTCGCGCAGCGTGAGCTCTTCATGGTAATAAAGCGTCACCACCAGCCGCTCGCGCTCCGGCAAGCCCTGCACAGCCGCGGCCAGTTTTTCCACCAGGTCTTTGCCTTCGACGAAGCTTAGCGGATCGAGCATGGAATCGTGCGTGTACTTTTCCTGAGCTCTCTCCCAGTCCGCTTCGGAGCCGATGGAAAGATCCTCGAGGCTGAGCAGTGCGGCATCGTTCACCTGCTGGTCAAGGTGAAAATAGGTATCCAGAGGAATGGCCAGTTCCGCGGCGATCTCTTCGGCGGTGGGCTCGCGCACATGCTGCCCCGCGAGCTTGACACGCGCCGCCTCGATCTTTCGCCCCCAAGAGCGCACCGACCGGCTCACCCAATCGAGGGAGCGCAGGCATTGCATGACTTCCCCCCGAATGCGGTAGAGGGCATAGATTTCAAACTCCACGCCCCGGTTGGGGTCGAATCGCTCCAAGGCTTCGAGCAGGCCCACGACTCCGGAGTGAATCAGGGATTCCAGGTCGACCCCGGGCGGCAAGCGTCGATGGATTTTTTCCGCCACGAAGCGCACCAACGGAAGATATTGGGTGACCCTTTCCTCCGTGGCCCCGTTCGCTTTCTCTTGCTCCGGCGCGCCATTCGTTGAGCGTTGCATTTTTTCGGCCTTCATCGGCCTCCCCTCTCGCCCGCCAGCATGCGGCGAAGAAAAAACTGCAGGTTACCTTTGACCGCCACGCCGCCGGCCGCCGTCTGCATCATCCGTTGCGCCACCGCGACAAAGGCTTGCGCCGACGGCGCGTCGCCGGCGTCCTCGACCACCATGCGCGAGCGCGCCACCGCGCGGGCTAACCTGGGATCGCGCGGGATCCAACCGAGATAGTCGAGCGCGGCATTGAGGAAACACAACGCGGTACGCGACAGCGCATCGAAGAGCCGCCGCGCTTCAGCTTCGCCGGATACATTGTTCGCCAGGATCCAGAAACGTTTTTGCCCATGCGCCGAAGCCAGCACCTTGATCAGCGCATAGGCGTCGGTCATCGAAGCCGGCTCCGGCGTCACCACGACGACGATTTCTTGCGCCGCGGCCGTAAAATAGGTAACCGCGTCCGAGATGCCGCTGCCGGTATCCACCAGCGCGATATCCAAGGGGTGGGTTATCGCGTCCAACTCCGTCAACAAGGCGGCCTTCTGATCGGAGCTTAACGAAGTCATCTCCTGCACGCCGCTGGCGCCGGGGAGAAGCAAGATGCCTTGGCGATTCGCGACGATGATTTCATCGAGGGGCGCCGCACCGGCAAAAAAGTCGGCCAAGGTATAGCTGGGCCTGACGCCCAGGAGGAGGTCGAGATTGGCCAGCCCGAGATCCGCGTCGATCACCATGACCCGCCGGTTCTTTAGCGCAAGCGCCGCGGCGAGATTGGCGGTGACGTTGGTTTTGCCGACTCCTCCCTTACCGCTGGTGATCGCGAAAACGGGAGCCGGGCGACGACGTTTAGCCGCCGGGATCGACTCCGAGTTGAGCTGAGGCGTCAATTCCAGATTGCCGAACGTTGCTGTGGTCTCAATCATCGCAGCCGCCTCCCGACAGCACTAGACTGGCGAAAACTTCGGGCTTCGCGACCGCTAAATCCTCGGTGGGACTTTGCCCGAAGGTGATGTAGGAAAGCGGCACAGCGGCGTTTAATGCGGTGTTAAAGATCGGTCCCAAATAACGGCACTCGTCGAGTTTGGTAAACAGCAGCGAATGAAGCCCGATCGTTCGGTAACTGTTCACCCAATCGAGGAGATCTGCGCCGTTGGTAACCGCGCTGAGTACCAGCGCGCAACGCAAGGCGCCGAGCCCATGGAGCGACTTAGCCAGCTGCTTGATGCTGTCGTTATCGCGCGGATTGGTTCCCGGAGTATCGACTAATACCAGGCCGCAATCGGATAGCCTCTCTAACGCGATCTTCAACTCGCTGCGATTCCCCGCCCGTTCGAATCGCACGCCGAGTATCCCAGCGTAGGTCATCAGCGTACCGGCAGAATTGATGCGCTGTTCGTCCATGCTCACCCAACCGACACTGCCCTCGCGCCGGCGGCTTTCAAAGAGCGTGAGCTTAATCAATGTCGATGTCTTGCCGACGCCGCTCGGGCCGATGAGCGCGAGGCGCTCACCGCTCTTACGAATGTCGCCAGGCGGGGGAAATTGTCTGGCGATCGCTTGCTGCCAGCGCTCCTGTTCGTTGTTCCCCGGCGCATTTTCCAGGGCGTGAAGAAGTTTTGAGATATTTTCGGGGGTGACACCGTGATTGACCAGCGACTTGATGACTTTGTTTTGCCGGCCCAATCCTGGCGCAAGCCATCCGAGCATCGACTTCATGAGCGCCAACTCCTCGCGCAGTTCGTCCATTGGATGAACTTGCGGCTGGGCGCGGCTCACGACTTCATCCCGGTCAGCTTCGTCGCGAATTTCTCCCTCAACCAGGGTGGAAATCTCGACGCCGCCGCCGAGATCCCTATCGAGGTTTTTGGTTTCGGCAATCAAGGCGTCGGCGCCGAGGGAGATGCGCACGGCGCGCAGCGCCTCGCTCATGTCCTTGCCCCAAAATCGCTTATGAATCATCGTTCCACCTGATGATGCCGAGGGATTGGATATTGACGCCGTCCGGGATCTCGTTGTGCGACAGCACCGCGACCTGCGGCATGTAATGGCCGATCAACTGGCGCAGGTGGCGGCGCACGCCGGCGCCGACGAGAAAGACCGGCAACAGTCCGCGCTTGGCAAAGCTTTCCACCGAGCCCTGCACCGCGGTCATGATCCGCTGCGCGCTTTGGGGTTCGAGGGTGACGCCTTCCTGGAGGCGCTCGCGCACCAGCCGCTCGATCTGCGGGTCGAAGGTCATCACTTGAATCAAGCCCTCGGCACCGCGGTGTGACGACGCGATGGTCCGCGCCAAGGCCTGGCGCACCGACTCGGTAAGCTCGTCGGCGTCCTTGACGGTGGGCGCGTAGTCGGCCAACGCTTCGACGATGGTCAGGAGATCGCGAATCGGCACGTCTTCGCGCAAGAGATTCTGCAACACTTTTTGCACTCCGCCGAGAGTCAGATGATGCGGGATCAGCTCCTCCACCACCTTGGGGTGGTCCTTCGCCAGCCCGTCGAGCAGACGCTGCACGTCCTGGCGCGTCAGCAGCTCGGGACCGTAGCGCTTGACCAGCTCGGAAATATGGGTGATCAGCACGGTTTCCGGATCGACGACGGTGTAGCCCATCATCTCGGCCCGCTCGCGGTCGGCCGCGGAGATCCACAGCGCGGGCAGGCCGAAGGCCGGTTCCGTCGTTGCTTCGCCGCGCAGCGCGCCGTCGGTTTGCGCCGCGCCGCCGGCGTTCATCGCCAGCAAGCGGCCCGGCCGCAACTCGCCTCTGCCGGCCTCGACGCCCTTGACTAAAATTACGTACTGTTTGCTGGCCAGGCGCAGATTGTCGCGGATGTGAATTTGCGGGACGAGAAAACCTTTGTCGTTTAGGAACTGGCGTCTGAGCGCGCGGATTCTTTCCACCACCGCGCCCTTCTCGCCGTCGACCAATGGTATGATCTCGTAGCCGACTTCCAGCTCCAGGAGATCGACGGGCTGCGGCCGGGCCGGCTCGTCGTGCTTTTGCGGCTGTTTCGCCTCCGCCGCGGCTTCGATGGTTTGTTCCGTTTCTTGATTCGCCATGTAATAGGCGGCGCCGCCCATGGCGGTGGCGGCGAGAAAAAACGGCACCGCCGGAAAACCGGGAACGAAAATAAACAGCGCGAGAATTCCCGCGACCACGCCGAGCGCCTTGGGATTGCAGAAAAGCTGCTTGCTGATCTCCAGCCCCAACTCCCCGCCCGAGGCGGTGCGCGTCACCACCATGCCGGCGGCGGTGGAAACGATCAGCGCCGGGATCTGGCTCACCAGACCGTCGCCGACGCTGAGCAGGCTGTAGAGCTGGGCCGCATCGGCGACGCCCATGCCCTTTTGCATGACACCGACGAAGAAACCACCCAGCAAACTGACGGCGAGAATAATCAAACCGGCCACGGCATCGCCGCGGACGAATTTCGAGGCGCCGTCCATGGCGCCGTAAAAATCGGCTTCTTTCTGGATGCGCTGGCGGCGCTGGCGCGCATCCGCCTCGTTGATCAGGCCGGCGTTCAAATCCGCGTCGATGGCCATCTGTTTTCCCGGCATGGCGTCGAGGGTGAAGCGGGCCGCCACCTCGGCGATGCGCGTGGCGCCTTTGGTGATGACGATGAAATTGATGATGACCAGAATCATGAAGACGATGAAGCCGACGGCGTAGTTGCCGGCGACGACGAACTGTCCGAAGGCGGCGATCACGTGGCCCGCCGCGGAAACGCCTTCCTCGCCGCGCAACAGAATCAGCCGCACCGAGGCGACGTTGAGCGCCAGGCGAAACAGCGTGACGAACAAGAGGACCGAGGGAAAAGCGGAAAAATCGAGAGGTTCCTTGACGTAAAGCGACACGATCAGGATCGTCAGCGAGAGCGAAAGGCTCAAGACCAGCGAAAGGTCGAGAACGAAGGGCGGTACCGGCAGCACCATCATGACGATGACTCCGGTCACACCCAGCGCCGGGATAAGCTCGGTCAGAGGCGACGCAGTCAAAGTTTGAGCTTGGGTTGCCATGGCTTCGCGTTAGGGTTGCGCTGCGTTGAACTTCGGTAAGCCGCTGCGCTCGCCGCGGCGCAGCCGGTAGACGTAGGCGAGCACCTCGGCGACGGCGCGGTAAAGAGCCTCCGGGATCTCCCAGCCGACCTCCACTTGCCGGTAAAGCAATTGCGCCAGCGGCTTGTTCTCGACGATCGGGATGCCCTTGGCGCGCGCAATCTCTCTGATTTTTTCGGCGATGTAACCGGCGCCCTTGCCGAGCACCCGGGGCGCCGACATTTCACCGGCGCGGTAACCGAGCGCGATCGCCAGATGAGTCGGGTTGGTGATCACAACGTCAGCTTTGGCCACTTCTGCGGTCATGCGCCGGCGCGACATTTTCTGTCTCAGGCTCTTGAGCCGCCCTTTGAGTTGCGGGTCGCCTTCCTGCTCGCGCATTTCCTCTTTGATCTCGTGCCGGCTCATGCGCAGTTGCACTTCGGTGCGCCAGCGCTGGTAGAGGTATTCCAAGCCGGCCAGCGCCCCCATGGCACCGACGATCCACGAAGTCAGCGCAACGCCATCCCGGCCTCCATAGAAAACGATGTCCTCGCTGGTCATCCCGGTGAGCGAGCTCAAGGCGGCGATATCCAAATAGAGGTAAATGCCGCCAAGGATTCCGAGGACGGCGATGAAAATCAGCGCCTTGACGAGTTCGCCGGCGCCGTCGAAACTAAAGAGCCGGCGAAATCCCGTGACCGGATTGATGCGGCTCGGATCGAAGCGCAGCGGCTCCTCGGCCAAAACGAAACCGGTCTGCATGAAACCTGCGCCCAAACCCATGAGCATCACCGCGCCGAAGAACGGCAGCAGCACCGGCGCAAACAGCAGGCCCGCTTGCGCTGCGAACGTGAAGAGGTCCTCTCCGCTCATCGGTTTTATGCTCCCCGCGGCGTAAAAAAAACCCGTGATGCATCCGGCCAGCCGCGCCATCAATGGTTCGCCGCCATAACGCAGCGCCAGGGCGAACGTGAGCAACGTGACCGCCGGAATCAGGTTGCGCGACTTGGCGAACTGCCCGTGCTTGCGCGCCTCTTCGCGCCGCTTGGCAGTCGGTTCTTCGGTTCTTTCGAGATCGTCTTTCTGGGTTTGTTCGGCCATGGGTTCGTTGCCCTACCGTGAACTGGTTACCGTTAATCATGACTCGCAGTTATTTTGTTCGTGGGCCTCCGTTGCCCGCGCAGGTTCAAAACGTTCAACCGCTCGCCCCGTGGAATTGTTGCCCGGTATTCCACGGGGCAAGCTCCGTTCAATTCCCCACCTCTTTCCTCCCCCGCGTCGCGGGGGAGGATGAAGCAGGGGGCTTGAACGATTTGAACGGCTTGAACCATTCTTTCTTTA
>JACPFE010000448.1 GCA_016183145.1 Deltaproteobacteria bacterium
GAGATGGTAAACTCGGGAGATCTCCGTCGTCCCGCTGGCCACCAGACCCGCAAGAATCAACGCCACGCTGGCCCGCAGGTCGCTCGCCATCACGGGCGCGCCGGACAATTCTTTGACGCCTCTGACCACCGCGCGATTCCCCTCGAGGCGAATATCCGCGCCCATGCGGTCGCGCTCCTGCGCGTGCATAAAACGATTTTCAAAGATTGTCTCAGTAATCACGCTCACACCGTCGGCCACGGCCATCAGCACCATCATCTGCGCCTGCAAGTCGGTGGGAAAACCAGGGTATGGCAGCGTCGTGACATCGACGCTTTTAAGCTTGCCCGTGCCATTGACCTTGATGCTGTTTTCGTCTGCGCTGAGCGTCAAGCCGGCTTCTTTGAGCTTGATCAGAAAAGCTTCGAGGTGCGCCGGGCGCGCCCCTTTGACTGAAATCTCGCCGCCGCTGAGCGCTCCGGCGATGACGAAGCTGCCGGCTTCGATGCGGTCCGGGATGACTCGATGGGTGACGCCGTGGAGCTCGCTCACGCCTTCTATCTTGATGATGTCGCGCCCCGCGCCGTCGATCCTGGCGCCCATTTTATTTAACGCGGCCGCTAGATCTTCAATCTCCGGCTCTTTGGCGGCGTTTTCGATCACCGTGGTCCCCTCGGCCAAGGCCGCCGCCATCAGTAAATTCTCCGTCGCGCCCACCGAGGGCAGGTCGAGATAAATTTTAGCGCCGCGCAGCCGCGCCGCGCGCGCCACGATGTAACCGTGAGCCTGCTCGATGGTCGCGCCGAGCGCTTCCAGTCCTTTAAGATGCAGGTTGACCGGCCGAGCGCCGATGGCACAGCCGCCCGGTGTGGAAACCCGCGCCTCGCCGAACCGGGCCAGGAGCGGCCCCATCACCAGAAACGACGCCCGCATGGTCTTGACCAGATCGTAGGACGCTTCCAATTTTCTGACGCGCTCCGCTTGCAGCGTTAGATCGCCGCCGGCGCGCGCCCAAGCTTCCCTGTCGAGTTTAACACCTAGGCCCGAGAGCAATCGCAAGGTCGTGTGAATATCCACCAGGTTGGGAATCGACTGATAGACGCAGGGCTCGGCAGTCAGCAGTGACGAGATGAGAATCGGCAGCGCGGCATTCTTCGAGCCGCTGACGGTCACTTCGCCTTCCAGGCGGCGGCCGCCCTGGACAATGATCTTATCCACGGTCCGATCCTTTGCCCGCCGCGCTAATCTTCGTCGCGGCGATCACACGTTCCTTGCCGGCATAATCACGATAGACTTGCGCGGGCTCAAAGCCGCCGGCATCGGCAAACAATCGCGCGACCGCGTCGCCCATGGCGTCGCCAAGCTCGATCAGGATAGAACCACCGCCCTTCAGGTAATCCCCAGCCCCGGCGACAATCCTGCGATAATACAGGAGCCCATCCGCTCCGCCGTTTAGCGCCATGATAGGTTCCCATTTGCGGATTTCCGGCGCAACGCCCACTAAATCCCCGTTACGAATGTAGGGAGGATTGGCGACGATCAAGTCGAATCCTTCCCGTTCCTCAGCAACCGGCTCGAATAGGTCGCCACAGAAAAACTCCATTCGCTCTTCAACGCCATGCCGGCGAGCGTTCAGGCGCGCGACTTCGATTGCAGCGGCGGAAATATCGACGGCGCAAACCCGCGCTTGCGGCAGCTCCTTCGCCAACGAAACGGCGATGGCGCCGCTGCCCGTGCCGAGGTCAAGGATTTTTAACGGTGGCTTACCATCGAGGCACGCGAAAGCATCGGACCTTGAGTCTCTCGCCCCCTCTCCTTTACCCTCTCCCCCGACAACGGGGGAGAGGGAAGGGTGAGGGGGAACAAAAGGTCGAGGGGGAACAACCTGTGTTGCGCGAGCCAAAGCCAGCTCCACCAACAATTCGGTTTCCGGCCGCGGGATCAACACCGCCGGCGTCACAACGAAGTCGAGAGACCAAAACTCCTTGCGCCCGATAATGTACGCGACGGGTTCGCGCCTGGCCCGGCGCAATAACAGCTTTTGAAATTCCCGTTGGGCCGTGGCGTCCAATGCTTCGTCCAGACGAAGGAAGAATTCTGTCTTTTCCACCGCTAGGACATCGCGCAGCAGCACCTCGGCGTCGAGCCGCGCGCCGTCGATGCCGGCGTTACGCAGCAGCTCGGTCCCAGCCGTGACCGCGCCGCGGACCGACTCGGCTGGGACAGTTTGTAACGCGGATGTGAGGGATTTCATGATTGATGGCTTCTCACCCCGTCGCCTTCAACACTTCCGCCTGGTAGTGGGTAATGAGCCCTTCGACAATCTCGTCGATGTCCCCTTCCATGACCCGGTCCAATTGGTAGATCGTCAAGTTGATGCGATGATCGGTCAACCGGCCTTGGGGAAAATTATAGGTGCGGATGCGCTCGCTGCGGTCGCCGGTGCCGACCATCGATTTCCGCGTGGCGGCGATCTCGGAGCGTTGCTCTTCCTGTTTTTTTTCGAGCAGGCGCGCGCGCAAGATTTTCATCCCCTTGGCGCGGTTCTTATGTTGCGACTTCTCGTCCTGGCAGGAGACGACGATGCCGGTCGGAACATGGGTGATGCGCACCGCCGAGTCAGTGGTGTTGACGCTTTGCCCGCCGGGGCCGGATGAGCGGAACACATCGATCCTGATGTCCTTCGGATCGATGGCGATTTCGACCTCGTCCGCCTCCGGCAGCACCGCAACGGTCACCGCCGAAGTATGAATGCGGCCGGAGCCTTCGGTTGCCGGAACCCGCTGCACGCGATGGACGCCGCCTTCGAATTTGAGCCGGCTGTAGGCGCCCCGGCCTTCGATGTTGACGATGATCTCCTTAAAACCGCCGAGCCCCGTCTGATTGGAGCTCATGATTTCAACCCGCCAACCGCGCGTTTCGGCGTAGCGGCAGTACATGCGATAAAGCTCGCCGGCGAACAACGCCGCCTCGTCACCGCCGGTGCCGGCGCGGATTTCCAGCATGACGTTTTTGCTGTCGTTGGGGTCCTTGGGAAGAATGAGAACCTTGAGCCGGTTTTCGATCTCTTCCTTGCGCTGGCGCAGCCCGGCCACTTCTTCCTTGGCCAGCTCGCGAATCGCCTCGTCATTTTCTTCGAGCAACTGGCGGTTGCCCTCGATCTCCCGCTCCACTTTGCGCCATTCGCGGTAATTGCGCACGAGCTCCTCCAGCTCGGCCCGCTCCTTGGCCAATTTGGAATACTCCCGCTGTTGGCCTAAGAGCTGCGGATCGTTCATCATCCGCTCCAGTTCCACGTAGCGCTTTTCAACTTCGGCTAGTTTATCAAGCATGGTTAAGTCTCTGAGCGGCTCGGGCGAGCGGGACAATGAAGCTCCTCGGAGCAAAGCTGCGAGGTATCTTTGCGAAATTCTCCGAAGCCCTTCCACCCTCCTTGCCTACTCCGCCGAAGCGGCCGCTTCGGC
>JACPFE010000436.1 GCA_016183145.1 Deltaproteobacteria bacterium
AGTAGCCAAAACCGCAGGTGTATACCTCCCAATTTCAAACAACGCCCACGTATTGAAAAATAATCGACTCAAAAGCGTTCGCATTTTTTAGCCAATCTGTTCATATTCCGCCTTAGTTCAAATACTCGGATCTTCCAGTCTTACTGAAAATAGTATTCATCACAAATATTCCGAATTCCGGGGACATAATACTGATTTCACTGGCTATCAATCGGCTACCGATCGTTCGGCTTGCGAGCAAAGCCTCGAAGACTCCGACAATCTTTCCGACCCCGACGTACTCGCCCAGGAAATCGTGGAATATAGATTAACCGACGAATCCCTTCACGGGGACCAGGCGTTTGGCGACCGGATCGACGGCGAGCAGGAGACTCTCAAGGGCCACGGCCCCGAGCAGAGCGGGTCCCGCGGGAGCGATTAAACATCTCGTGTTGATTTCGTCACCATCGACCGCGAGGCGCACGTCGGCGAGCGGCCAAGTTTCATCCCTGCCGCCGGCAGTTTGGATCGGGCATGTTCGGCTCGGTCGAAGTTCTAGCCGATCCGCGAGGCTTTGAGGGACAACGACGAAGGTCGCGCCGCAGTCAACAAGAAGCTCGACTGCCTCGGTCCGGCCGGTCGGCCCACTCAAACGAGCTGGAACGTGGAAAAGACCCATAATTTCAATATCACTTTTAACACAGCGTGCTGCGGTCCCGCAAGGAAACTCGGTGATTGGCGACTTTATACCGCCGCGCCGGTCGCGCTGCAGGTTATGCCCTGCACGACGTAGGCCATGTAGATCGAGTCGGCCATGACTCAGCGCATGTTGATTTTCATCCGCTGGGCGGCGATTCCCGGGACACAATACTGATTTCGCTGGCTATCAATCGGCTACCGATGGATCGGCTTGCGAGGAACGCCGCGAAGAATTTGACAATCTTCCCGACCCCGACGTTCTCGCGTAGGAATCGTCGAAGACCGCGGCGCGGGTCACGAACACTTCCGCGAGATCGCCGTGGACTTGGCCTTGGGGAGCAAGAGAGTAGAATGCGAAGAAAGCCGATCTCGAAGCTATCGAAAGAGAATTTAGGAGATGGTAAGATGACGTTTGTCGGCAGAGGAAAGTATGAAAAGCATTGACGAAAGAATTAAGAATCTTCCTCCGGCTTTGAGAAAGGAAGTGGAGGAGTTCGTAAACGGTCTGCTTAAGAAACGGAGAAGCAAGAACGGCAAAAAGCTCGGCCAGAAATCGGCGGGTGCGACTGGAAAGGCCCGTGACCTGAAGTTTCTGATCGACGCTGAGATTTCGGAAGCGGAGCATGCCCGTATTCTGCGGCGACCCGACAGCGTTGCGGCACTTTCGTTAGAGACGGGTCCTTCGGTAAGTAACCGGGACCATGACCGTTATCTATATGGCGGCCGGGACAAAAAATAATGAAACTGCCCGGCGATGCGCAGATTGCCCCGGAGAAATTGAGCGGGTATCTGCTCGTGAAACGACCCGTGGGGGATAAATCGGAATATTTGAAACGTGCTGGATACACTCTGGATAATTCGCGACGGTTAGAAGAAGATATTCGACGCAGGTTTTGACCAAAGACGCCGTATCCATTGAAAAGACCCATTACGGCGAACTCTTTGAAATTCGAGCATCTCTGGCTGGGCCTAACGGAACGGCGCTAAAAGTAAAAACGGTTTGGATGCAGGAGTTGAAGACCGGGATTACGAAATTCATAACCTTGTATCCTGATAAAGGAGAGGATGAATGAGATTCAAGCAGTTCCAGCAGGTCGCACCGGCCCGGGATCTACCGGAAAAGAAACTTCGTCGCGGGGATCTGGCAACCGTTGTCGACGTCCACCCGAAAAACGGCGGCGAGATCGGTTACTCGATAGAAGTATTCAATGCCGTTGGCGACACCATCGCCGTAACGGTCGTTTCGGAATCACTCCTTGAGGATCTTACCGCGAACGAGATACTTCATGTGCGGTCTCTCGCCGGTTAGTGCGGTCGCTTCTTGGATTCCGGGGCCATAATACTGATTTCACTGGCTCTCAATCGGTAAACGACCGATCGGCTTGCGGGCAAAGCCGCGGACAATCGGGCAACGTTCCCGAGCCCGGCGGGTTCGTGTAAGAAATCGCCGATGACCTCGAAGCCGTCCTCGAACAAGTTCGCTTTAATATCGACGCTTCCAGTCTCTGACATTTTCCAACGGCAGGCCTTCCAGGTAACGAGTCAGGTTTTCACAGAATAAGTTTACCCCGCGGTGCTCGGAGACATCCGTTGCCGCCGATACATGGGGCGTAATGACAACGCGCTCATCATGCCACAGACTCGACTCGGGCGGGCGTTCGAATTCCCCAACGTAGACGACCAGGGCGACGCCGAGGGGCAAAAGGGGGAATTGAGCAAATTTACTCTCTGTCGGAGGTGGATCAAAGCCTTACTTGGGGGGATTTCGGCGCCTGCGCCCTGGCTTGGCCGGTGACTCAGCGATGTCGATGCCGAAGATCTCGGACAGGTTGCTGCTCTCGAGAACTTTTGCGGCGGCCGGTCCTTTCCTCTTCTTCGCCATGCCTTTGCCGGCACTGGCGATAAGGTCCCGCTGGTCCACGTTTCGCAGCGCGAATAGAAGTTCGGGTCTTTCGTCCAACCGTGCGCCGATTCCGTAAAGCACCGCGGCGACGTGTTTGCACATCGACGCCCAGTCCGGACAACTGCATTTGAACTTGATCTCCGCCGGCCGCGGAAACAGCCCGGTCTTCTCCTGGCAAAGTCGTGTCATGACTGCCTTGGAGAACCGCCCTTCCAGCAGTTCGACTACAGAATCGATCGCACCCGCGCAGTCCGTGCAGACCGCGTTCCAGTGAGCCTTCGGAACAGCGGTCACCTTTACTTCAACGCGATAGAGACTAGAGCCGCTAACCCGTGCGGTCACTGCGCCGGGCGAGACCTGCAGATCGACCACGGAGCCATTGCGAACGTAGGTGCGGCCGCGCGGGAGCCGGTTGGAGTAGTCGCTGTAGCGTTCGAGATTGTCGCACCAGGCTTTGCCCCAAAACGTATTCGCGATCTTCGAGCCCTTGATAACGACCGGCGAAACCGTCCGGCCTTTCTTCGTCAGTTTGGCAGCTTCGCGCGCCGCCTGACGCCTTCGTTCGGCAACCGGCACGTAGGGTTTCCAACCATAATCATAGTCGTATCTGCGCATGCGTCACTCCAGCGAGGCGGCGTGAATGTCCAGGGCGACGAGCTTCAGTAGTTCGTCGTCCTTCATCTCGGTCAGCAGCAGATCGGCTCCGCCCTCGAGCAGATCCTGCGAAAGTTGCCGTTTCGAGTCAATGAGCGCGTCGATTTTCTCCTCCACTGTTCCGCGGCACAAGAACTTCTGGACGAGCACGTTCTTGGTTTGACCGATGCGGAAGGCGCGATCCGTCGCTTGGTTTTCGACCGCCGGATTCCACCAACGATCGAAATGAACGACGTGCGATGCCGCCGTCAAACTGAGCCCGGTTCCACCCGCCTTGAGCGACAGCACGAAGAACGGCACTGTTTCGTCTTCCTGGAATTGCCGCACAAGAGACTGGCGCTTCTTCACGTCAGTTTCGCCGTGCAGCACAAGTCCGGGACGGCCAAACACCGAGCCCAGAAACGCCGCAAGCGGCGCAGTGACTTCGCGGAATTGTGTAAAGACCAAAACCTTTTCCTGCCTCGCGGCAATAACGTCGACGATCTCGCGCAGGCGCGCGAGCTTGCCGCTGTCCCCTTCGGCCCACGCGCCGTCGCCGAGCCACTGCGATGGGTGATTGCAGATTTGTTTGAAACGCATCAGGAACGCGAGGATCATACCACGACGCTCGATTCCGTGCGTCTTCTCGAGTCGTTCAGATAATTCCGTCACGGCTTCCTGATACAGCGCGGCCTGCTTGCGTGTGAGTTGGCAGAACGCCTTCACTTCGGTCTTATCCGGCAAATCCGCGATGACGCTTTTGTCCGTCTTCAATCGCCTCAGGATGTATGGGCGCACCAACTCGCGCAGCGGCGCGTAAGGATTATGCGGCCTTTCGGCGAGACGTTTGGTGAATGTTGTGAATTCCTTGCTCGATCCGAGCAGGCCCGGATTGATGAAGTCGAAAATGGACCAAAGATCTCCGAGCCGGTTTTCCACCGGCGTGCCGGTGAGCGCGATCCGCGCTTGAGCATCGATCTGCTTGGCGGCCCGCGTCTGCCGGGCGCCGGGATTCTTGATGGCCTGCGCTTCGTCCAGCACGGACAGTCGCCATTGTATTTTCAATAGTTCGGGAACGCGCAAGAGCGTTCCGTAGCTCGTGATGACCAGATCGACGCCGGCGAGGCGGTTGGCATCGAGACTTCGCAATTCGGCGGCTGGCATCGCCGATGGATGCGCGACGATCGCCTTCAGACTTGGCGCGAATCGTTCGATTTCCGATGCCCAGTTCGCGAGTAATGACGCGGGCGCGACGAGAAGGCTCGGCCGCCTTGGACCGGCGCCGTCGCGCCGCAGCACGAGTATCAGCGCCAGAACCTGCATCGTCTTGCCCAGTCCCATATCGTCGGCCAGGCAGGCGCCGAGACCGAGCGTGGACAGGAGGTGTAGCCAGCGAAGGCCAGCCCGCTGATACGGACGCAGCGTCGTTTTCAGTTCATCCCCGGGTTTTAAGCGCGCGAGTGCTTGCGGATGCCGGAGCTCTTCCAGAGTTTTGGCAAACCACGGACCCGCGACAATGCGCGACCAGTCGAGCGCTGCCGTATCCGTGAGGCCGCCGTCAGAGACGTTCGCGCCTGCGAGCATGCGCATCGCATCGGCGAAGGTCACTCCGGTCTCAGCCGCCGCTTTTTCAACGGCCCGAAACTGGTCCAGCATTTTGGCGAGCTTCTCTCGATCCACTTCGACCCAGCGACCGCGCACTAGATGAAGGCCATTGGAGTCTGCGAGCAGCTTCGATATCTCGGTTTCGCTCAATCGCTCGCCATCGAGCGTGACTTCCATCCGGAAGTCCAGAAGCGCGTCCGTCCCGATTCCCGACGGCGGCTTGCCGCCCACGGTCGCGGTCACTTGAGGCCGCGATGGACGATTCGCTCTCCAAGCGCTTGGCACGCGAACGATCACACCAGCCGCTTCGAGGAGCGGTAGATCCTTCAGCAGTTGAAACGCCTCTGCGGGTGTCCAGCGCAGCGGGTGAAAAACCTCGCCGGAATCGACCATAGCCTTGAGCCAGGGGCACTGCTCTGCAGCGCGCTGCACCGGCAACAGCAGCGACAGAAGCCGCGACTTGTTCGCCGCGCCTGCATACTCGCTGAGCGCCCTGCCGAGCGGCAGGTGTTGAGCCTTCGCATGCGCCGACAAGCGTGTCGTGTACGTGGCCAGGAATGCGAACGGCGCTTCCACATCTTTGCGGTTCTCGGCGAGATTGAAATGGACCCGTCCAACCAGGTTCCATGCTGGGTTCTTCCGCTTGAGGAAGTCCTGGACCGATACCTTCGACTGCGACAGTTCCAACCGAAACGCCGCATCGACGTCGGTCCAGAGCGTATCGAGAACGGAAGCCGTCAGATATTCCGCTCCGGTCATCGACGGCGCCGCCGAGGCGAATGAGTCGAGATCCTCGCGCGCAGGCGGCGGTATCGGTGACAACGCGCGGCCAGCTTCGAGGTCCGGAAGCGCGCAGAGAGTCACGACGTAGCGCCCGGAAAACTCGCGCCAGTACATGAACGCGGGTGGCATCGCTGTCTGAACCTCGGCGGCGCCGAGTTGCAGAAGACCGTGACCGTGGCCTCGTGCAAACGCTGCTTGCAGTCTCTCCGCGAGATCCGGGGAGAGCGGCGGCGCATCTTCAACGTGCGCGAGCAACAAACGGCCGTGTGGCGTGAGGACCCCGAGTTGCAGAAGACCGTGACCGTGGCCTCGTGCAAACGCTGCTTGCAGTCTCTCCGCGAGATCCGGGGAGAGCGGCGGCGCATCTTCAACGTGCGCGAGCAACAAACGGCCGTGTGGCGTGAGGACCGGCGCCAGGAATGTCGTCAGTGTATTGGAACTGTGAACCACGACGGTAATATGCCAGCCTGCTCTCGGGCATGAGTGCCGCAGACATGGACGGGTTTCTGGACTACTTTAAAGAAGCTTGGACAAAATCTCTACCGGAACTTGGCTGCGAAGCTCAGGAGGGCCTTCAAGGTTGCGCGCAATATTGGCGAGATCCTTTTATCTTTTGCTTTGCCGTCGATCCACGTCCAAGGCAGCCAAGCTCAAAGACGAAACCTAGAATATTCCGGGGACGCAATACGACTTTTCAGGATACCCTTTAAACTGGTCGCCTTGCTTTCTCAAAGTAAGATCACGCCAGGTGAAAGTTTTCGATCAGTACTTCGACCCTTCGACTC
>JACPFE010000415.1 GCA_016183145.1 Deltaproteobacteria bacterium
CGGGGCGCCGTCCGCTACTGCGAGCCGGATTACGAGCGGACCATCGACAAATTGCCCAGGGTCACCGGCGATGAGCGCTGGCAGTTGCTATTCCCGAAATAATCGTAGGATGGGTTGAGCACAGCGAAATCCATCGCTCTGGAATCGATACGAACCTGGATTCCGGCCTGCGCCGGAATGACGCGGGTGGTAGAATTGTGATTTCGGGCCCTTCGGTAGTGCTCAGGACGAATTCCGCAAGAAATTGTTTTTGCGCCCTTTGCGTTCCTTCGACTTCGCTCAGGACAGGTCTTTGCGGTTAAGAAAATTGCCCTACTTCTTCCCGATCTTGGCGAATTCTTCTAGGAACGTTCCCGCCTTGAAGTTAGGATTGATCTTCGGCTGGTCGCCCTTGTAAATGATGTTAAGCTCGCCCAGGTATTCCTGGATCGGCAAAGGTTTTATCGCGAAGACCATCGCCGGCTCCTCGCTGGTGATGTGATGCTGGTGCCAGACGCCCTGGCCGATGTACATCGTATCGCCCGGCTTCCAGTCGATGCGCTCATCGTCCAGGAGGCTGTAGCCCTGGCCGCGCAAGACGATGATGATCGCTTCGTTGTGCTTGTGCGTCACCGAATGGGAATGGGGCGGGTAGATATGGCAGTCGACTTCGATGATGCGGTTTTGAAAACCGAGCTCTTGAGAAACCAGCGGTCCCATCCACACTCCGTTCTGCGCCTCCCACTCGACCTTCACGTCCTCGCCCTTGATCGCCTTGCGCCCCGCTTTACGCTTGGCGATATCCGCCTTCACCCGCTCCGCGCGCGACTTAAAGAGCGCGCTCTTGCCTTCAAACCATTTTTCGTTGCTTTCATGATCCGCCATCTCTTATTCCCCTTTCTTTCCGCTGATAGATATTCCGTCCCAGAACTTCGACATACGCGCCCATGCGCGATTTAGAACCGGGAACGGCTCTATTTTTGTTAGCTGGCGCACCTCGCGATGTCAAGGAAGGTGGGCGCGCGGCGGTGGCGTAGCGAAACGGTCTAAGCTAAGGTACATCTCATGGAATCTAGCGAAGACCGGCGCATGCGCCATCGGAGGACGGATATGCGAAAATTAGTGGTGTCGGTGCTGATCGTTTTCTTGCTAATCCCCTGGGGGAAGGTTTGGGCGCAGGTAACCAAGCTCAACGTCGGCTACGTTGGCGTCAATTCCGACAACGTCATTGCCTTTATCGCTAAAGAAAGCGGCATCTTCGCCAAAAACGGCCTCGACGTGCAGTTGATATACTTCGGGGGCGGCACCACGGCGACCATGTCGCTGGTGGCCGGCGAGACGCCGATCACGCAAACCGCCGGACCCGGCGTCGTCAACGCCGTCCTGGGCGGCGCCGACGCCGTGATGATCGCCGGCGGCGTGACGACGCTGGATTATTGGTTGCTCAGCCGTCCCGAAGTGAAAACCTCCGAGCAGCTCAAAGGCGGCGCGGTGGCGATCAGCCGTTTCGGTTCGGCCTCCGATTTTATCGTGCGCTACGCGCTGCAGCGCATCGGCCTGGTGCCCGTTAAAGATGTCGCCATTTTGCAAGTGGGAGCGTTGCCCGAGCGGCTGGCGGCGATGGAAACCAAACGGGTGCAGGCCACGGTCTTGGCACCGCCGGCGATGTACATGGCGCAAAAGCGCGGTTTCAACATTCTGGCCGACGTGGCGGCACTCGGTCTGGCTTATCAGGCGACGGGCGTCGGCACCACAAAAAAATTCATCCGCGAGCATGCCGATATCGTCAGGAGATAAGTCAAAGCTCAAGTGGAAGCGGTGCATCGTTTCAAGACCGACCGCGAATTGAGCATTCGCGTATTATCCAAATATCTGAGCGTCAAGGAAAAGGATGTCCTCGACAAAACCTACGAAGGCGCGATCGCGGAGAATAAACTGCCGGCCACGCAATATCCGACGCTGGAAGGAATCAAGACAATATTAGAGCCGCTGAAAAACGATCCGAAAGCGAAGGCGGCAAAACCCGAAGACTTCGTCGATATGCGCTTCATCAAAGAACTGGACGAGAGCGGTTACATCGACAGACTGTATAAAGGAAAATAAACGATGACGCCCAGCGCTAAGAAGGCGGGCAGTCGATTCTGCCCGCCTTCTTAGTGTTGAACGGGCGGAATTCGAGAGGGGCTTTAAAGTCGGGTCAGTTCAACCACTCTTTGACGTTGCCTTCCAAAATCACATCGAGGATCTCTTTGCAGTCCTTGATGGCGGTATCCATGATCTTGTCGTCTTTGGAGTGCGACACTCCCTGCTTCACCGCGCCATGCAGGGCGCGGACGACTTCCAATAGATGCTCATCGAGTTTTACGGTGTTCGGTGCTGCCTGCGGCATATACCCTCCGCCTTTCATTACATATAATGACGGCCTTTGTTCGGATCGGGAACCTTCAAGCCCATCTGGACGAGGATCGGATTGACCTCGTTGATATAATCCTGCCGGGCCTGCTCGTTGGAGCGCCGTTTGAGGCCCCAGTGGCGATAACGGTCGGAGCGCTTCGATCCCGACCGGCCGAACATATCAAGCGCTTTGACGTACCAGTAATCCACCGCCTTCTGCGCCTTCGCCTTGCCTGCGTCGCCCGACTGAACCAGCTCCAAGGTCTTGTTGTAGCCGTATTCGATATGGCCCAGCTCCTCGGTCACGATGTCGGGCAAGATGCGCTGCAGCGGCAGATAGCTGCAATCGTAGAATTCTTCCAACTGGTAGCGACCGACGCGATCGATGAGGAAGCCAAAGACCGCGTTGTCTTCCCAGGTCGTAATCAGACCGCGGAAGGTCTCGACGAAGCGCTTCTCGTTCGGCTGGCTGAGCAAGAATGAAACGTCGACGCCGATGTCCCCGGCCACCCGCGCGACCTTGCGAAAGTGGTCGACCTCTTCTGCCGCCGTCCGGGCGACGATCAATTGGTCGAGCTTGGTCGGCGCCGCCGGCAGCATTTTTTCAACATAAAG
>JACPFE010000416.1 GCA_016183145.1 Deltaproteobacteria bacterium
CACGCCTTAAACATCAGTCCCGGCGAAGTCGTGTCTCTCGTCGGCGCCGGCGGCAAGACAACGGCGATGTTTTTGTTAGCCGACGAACTGGCGACTTCCCTGCGCGTGCTGACCACCACCAGCACGCGCATCTTTGCGGCACAGACCAAACATTCGCCGGTTCACGTTACCTTCGATCCGCGACGGCACGCTGTTGCCGATCTCTTACCCCGACTCGATGAAGCGATCGCCGCTCACGGGCAAGCGCTGCTCACCGGCCCTCCTGAGCCAGACAGCGACAAAGTTTCCGGCGTACCACCGGATACGATTGATATCTTGGCGGGCAGTGGCCGCTTTGACGTTATTATCAACGAAGCCGATGGCGCGCGCATGCTGCCGCTCAAGGCTCCGGCCGCTCACGAGCCGGTCATTCCTCTCTCTACCACTCTGGTGATCCCGACCGCCGGTCTCGACGTACTAGCGCGGCCGCTCCGCGACGCTACGGTTCATCGCGCCGAGTTGATCAGTCACTTGACCGGCACAGCTCTCGGACAGCCGGTGACTGCTGACACGGTGGCCCGTCTGTTGTCTCACCCGGAGGGCGGACTCAAAAAGGTGCCGGCCCGGGCGCGCGTCGTTCCCCTGCTCAATAAAGTTGACGAGCAGCTTGGAAGCGACGGCTTGAAAGTAGCGAGAGAGATCGCGAATACATTATTACGCTGTGATCGAATGGACTCCGTGCTGATCGGATCGATGCGCCGGGCTGAAGCGCCCGTGGCCGAAGTTCACAGTCGCATAGCGGCGGTTATTTTGGCGGCCGGCGGCTCGACGCGCTTCGGCTCGCCGAAGCAACTGGCGCCCTGGCGCGGCAAGACTTTCATCGAACAGGTTGTTGACACCGCGCTGGCGTCATCGGCAAGACCGGTTGTTGTGGTCTTGGGCGCCGAGGCGGAGCGCTGCCGCGCGGCGCTGGCCGACCGGCCGGTCGAGGTCATCGTCAACGAAACTTGGATGGAGGGACAAAGCACTTCCATGCAGGCGGGTCTCGCCGCGCTGCCCGCCAACATTGGCGGCGCGGTTTTTTTTCTGGTTGATTTGCCCGGTGTCGCTGCCGAGCTTATCGATCGACTCCTTCAGCGTCATAGAGAAACCCTCGCTCCTCTGGTCTGGTCCGAGTTTGAAGGCCGCCGCGGCAACCCGATTCTCTTCGACAGTTCGCTTTTTTCGGAACTGCGGCAGGTCAGAGGCGATACGGGCGGCAAGCCGGTGCTGCTGCGCTACCAAGACCGCGCTGAGCGGGTGGCCGTTAGCGACAAAAGCATCTTGCAGGATTTCGATCGCCCCGAGGACTTGGCAGCTCTTGAGACCGACCGATAAATCGTAGGCTCAACATCGATTTTAGCGTGTTTTTCCGAACTCTCGATGAACATGCTGGACTTTTCCGCCGGCAGTTAACCTGGGCTCTTCCCGTTCTACCACCGGCAACCCGGCGTCGCGCCAGGCCATCATCATCACCTGCTCCACTCTTGAGCCGTCCCCTACCGCGGCAAGAAAAACTTGTCGCACGGCCTGGAGATCCAACGGTCCGATTCTAGGATGAATGAGCAAACGAACCCGCGGAACCTTATCCTCAGTGCTCTCGTCAACGATCTGGTAGTCGGTCGGTCCGCCGCCGAAGCGCGCCGGCAGAATCTCCTCGAGGACGCGCACCAGGTCCGAATCGTAAAATGTCATGCCGCCCGCGGTGAGCTTCTCAAAACTGCGGATTTCGTGGAGGTGCGTGGTCCAACCCAATTTTTCCAGCGGGCAGCCGCAGCTGCGCTCTGAAAGCACGGCTTGGTCGCCCATGGAGACATTGAGCATGATCATCCGCGCTCTCGGCAGCAACGTGGAGATCAACAGCGCCCGGGGCGGCAGATTGTCCTTGGCATGCTCGCCGGGCTGCACCACGGCATAGCGATGACGGTAGAAATGCACGTCATCGGGCGCCTGGGGGGCCATACAACCGCGACCAAAGCCGCCGGTTTCACCGCTGCCACAATGAACCTGCGGCACGGCACCGGCCTGGCGAACCACCGCCAAGCGCGCCTCCGTCGTCGGCTCGCCGCCCATGGTAAACTGGGCGCCGCGTAAACTGATGCCCGCGGCGAGCGCCGCTTGGCATACCCGTACGGCGCAGCTCGCGTAGGTGTGAAGAAACGGAATCTTGCCGCTTTTAAGAACCTGGGACATCCAATGCACGATGGGTAGAGGGTCTTGAATAGACACCGGGGTCGGCGAAGGTAGAGCGACTCCCGCAAGGAGACCGGCGAATTTGACCGCGCGAGCGCTCCAGAGATAGCGGGGATGCATTCCATCGGCGGCAGGATCGACGAGAGAAAACCAGCGCGCCGGAGGGGAGCCCAGAAGACTGTATTGAACCATTCTCCTGATCGCGCCGCTACCCGGTACGTTCCAGGCAGCGCAGACATTATCAACGCATCCGCGCGCCTCCAGCTCTAACAGCATTTCCCCGGCGTGCTCACGTACGAGCGCGAAATCGATCGGCACCGGCCGGCGCGGCCCGCGGCTCCCTCCGGTCAGTCCGACCATGTGCAGCCTGGCTCTCGGATCACGCAGATCCTCGGGCCTTAAGTGACACGTCGTGCCGCCCCTGACGACCGGCCGCACGCCTTTGAATTCGTCCACCGTAAGATAAACTCCCCGCCGGTACAAAAAACGGAAAGTCCCTTCCAAGCCTTCCCGGCGCACGAGCTGTTCCAAATCTTGATATTCACAGCCGACCGCTTTTAGGAGGCGCAGATACGGGCTCACCGGATTGGCGTATATCGCCTGCCGGGCAAGCGATAAAAAATTGTCCTCCCGATGGGCCAGGCGGTGGCTATGCTCCGCGTGGGCTTCTTTGGAATTCACGCGGCGACGCAATAGGCGTGGCAGCGTGAGAATTAAATGAATTCCGCCAACCAGGTCATCCAGAGTGGGCAGATTGTCTTGGCGTTCGATGAGTCTCGTGGACATTATCCAGTAGTAATATTCAAAGCCTGCGAAATTCTTGAGCGCCGGCTCGCCGTCATTTTGAAACCAGGACCGGACCCCGAGCTTCTTTCCTGATAGCATTGGACTTCATCGATTGCTATCGAAGAGCAGCCGGTTTCTTCACTCGTCTCGCTTGACCCTGTACGATGCAGTCGCTATTGTCCCTTCTGATGAAACAAACGATTCGAGTGGCCATCAACGGCCGGCTTTACGAAGAGGACGTCGAGCCGCGTCTATTGCTGTCCCATTTTCTCCGGGAGAACATCGGCCTCACCGGCACCCATGTCGGCTGCGTGATCGGCGAATGCGGCGCCTGCTCCGTGCTGCTCGACGGCAAGGTCGTCAAATCCTGCCTCCACCTGGCCGTGCAGGCCGATGGGCGCGAGGTCACGACTGTCGAAGGCCTGGCCAAGAATGGTGAACTCAATCCGGTTCAAGAAGCCTTCGTCAAGAACTACGCCTTTCAATGCGGCTACTGCACGCCGGGCATGGTGATAACGAGTTACGCGCTCTTGCAGCGCAATCCGAATCCTTCCGAAGAGGAGATCCGCAAGGCGCTGGCGGGCAATCTTTGCATGTGCACCGGCTACGTGCAGATCGTCGAAGCGGTCAAGGAAGCGGCAAGAGGTTCCAAGTAATGGATAAATTCATCGGCAAACGCACGCGCAGCAAGGAAGGTCCGCGCCACGTCACAGGCCGCGGTCTTTACACGGACGATTTTCGGCTGCCGGGCATGCTCCAGGCGATGATTTTACGAAGCCCGCACGCGCACGCGAAGATTCTTTCCGTCGATCCGTCGGAGGCGCTCAAGAATCCCAACGTCTTCGCGGTCATCACGCCGGACG
>JACPFE010000417.1 GCA_016183145.1 Deltaproteobacteria bacterium
ACAAGGAAGTTACCGACGAGATTTTTCTCTACGCGCTCGGCTTCTGGGGCGAAGAGGAAGCGCAATCCATCGAACCCAACTTAAGAGACCGTTTGCTCAGCCGCCCGCGGGCCAAGGAATTGGCTCGGTTGAAAGCCCCCAAGACTTCGCTGAAGGAATTCAAAGCGAAGTACGGCGGCGCCGGTGTCTCCGATGACGAGGCGATGCTGCGCTACTTCGCCGGGGCGGAAAGCGTCGCGGCGATGAACGCGGCGGGGACGGGACGGGATTTCACCGGCACCAAGACGCCATTGCTCGCGCTCATCGAAACCCTTGTGGGGCGCAAAGAATCCCGGCAAATGTTCATTCGAAAGGGAAATCTCACCGTGCGTCTGGAACAAACAAGGAGACGGTGGCTCGGCTAAACGCACGAATCCCCGTCGATTGGTATCTTCGTCGCCCGAATGATATAGAAAAGTTGTGAAGCGCCTAACCGTCGAAAGAGTTGGCGTCGCCTTTCTGTTAAGCCTTGCGCTCCTCGTCAGCGCCGCGTCGCCAAAAGTTTTGCCCAATAGCGCCACGCTGCTGGTCGCCGGCGCCGCGAGGGACTTCATGCCCTTGCTGGAGGAGGCGATAGACGTCGGCGATGAGAACCCGCTGGTTCCCGGCCCATCGTACCTGCAACCGACGATCTTCTGCCCCGCCCTTCTCGATCCCGCCTCGAAGCGATCCTTTTCGCAAACCGCCGGCTCCGCAAAAAAGAACTTGAAGCTCTACCAGCTCAACGGCGTCTTGCTCATTTAAGACTTCCTCCCTACGACGATCAATTTTGTCGCCCTGATTCAGAGTCATGCGGCTCTGCTTTGCGAGCGCGTTGGCGATCTATCCGCATCAGGGTGCAAGCACTTCCCAAATTCGATGGAGAACACCATGGAAGATTTTCCGCTCTGGCTCAAAGTAATCATATACGCAACGATCGGCTTGACGGTCATCTACACCGGCTGGGGCATCATCCATTCGATGCTCGGCGCTTAGGGTTGCTGCCACACGACATATTGCGCCTGCGGTCGGTAGTGGTTCAAGTTGATATCAGCGCCCATCGATGTAGGGGCAGGCCCGAGCCTGCCCTGAGTTTATCGAATGGGTGCCTGCCCTCCGAACGGGCAACCACATAGGGTTGCCCCGACAAATTTTGGCGACACTGAACCACTACCCTGCCGTCCGGGATCTAGCATGGGCGGCCTGCGGATGTTACAACTGCCCCGTTCTCCAGCATCACGATCCATGACTGACGGTAAGAACGGAGGCAGCATGAAATTCTACCGTTTGTACGCCGGCGCCGACGGCCAGTCCCATTTCGAACCGCTGGACGCGGGCAAAGCGTCGGAATTCTTCAACCGCACGAGGCTGGCCACAGGGCTGCTGTTTCGAAACGATTTCGCGTCGCACATCGTTGACTTTCACCGCGCGCCCCGGCGCCGTTGGGTCATCACGCTCTCCGGCAACGTCGATATCGGGCTTGGCGATGGGACAAGCATGAATTTCGGCCCCGGCGATGTTTTTCTCGCTGAGGACACCACCGGCCAAGGCCACACCGCGACGCCGCATGATTGGACCCGCCTCTATGTGAACGTAGAATAAATCCGTCTGTTGGAGCGATATTCGCGACAAATGAAGTGAAGCCCTACGGCCTGATACGGCCCTGGCATCTCTTCACACGCTTCGTAGGGCGGAACTCTCCGAAGAAGGGTAAAGCCCGCATCACTTTACCACGACCGAAGCTCTGCGATGTTTCCCTGCGGATTGGTTTAAGCCGCTCTTCCGCGCATTCACATCGCGCTCGTTCTATGGTACCGGGTAAATGGATGATCGACTCCCTTTTGCTGCAGCTAGTGAATCTGGTCCAGCAGGGCACCGTGGAGCAGCGCTGCGCGGCGTTGTTGGTTTTGGGTGCGCTGAAACTGGATAACGCCCAGGTCGTGAAAGCGGTCGGCGCGGCGATCGGACAACCCAATCCGGTGCTCAAGGACTTCGCGCTGCGCTACTTCGAGGAAGTAAAGCCGAAGAGCGCCCTGCCGCTCTTCGCGGGCTTGCTCGACGATCCAGACAAGGACACCCATGAGCGCGCCGTGCGGTTCTTGAGCCAGTCGGGACAAGCCGCCGTTCAGCCAGTACTGCAATTCGCCTCCGGCGCGTCGCGTGCCGGGCAGATAAACGCCGCGCGCGTGCTCTGCGCGCTGCGCGGCAAAACCGCTCTCAAGGGCCTGTTGCAAATGCTCGTATCCGGCACCGACGAGTTCAACAAAACCATCTGCGACTTGATGACACCGGCGATCCGCGAGCTGGACGCCAAGGAGCAGGAGCAACTTTACGCTGAAGTCGAAGCGTTCGCGGCCAAGCTCGACCCGAAAGAACAGCGGCCCGCAACGGTCTCCGCCATGCGCCTCATCGGCCAGCTCGGCCGCGCCGAGGCGCGCCGCTGGCTGTTCAAGTTCGTGACGCCGGAGCACCATCACACGCTGCGCGCCCATGCGCTGGTCGCGCTGCTGCGCTGCCTACGCGACCACGATCTGCGCAAAGAAGAAAACGCCAAGCTCTTTCCCCTGCTTGAAGAGGCGGAATTCTCGGAGGTCGCGCGCCTGGCCATCGACCTGCTCGACGCCCACGAGCTGCCGGATGATTCGCGTCATCTGCTTTCCCGTCTTCTGGAGAGCCCGCACCCGGACGTACAGAAATTCGCGCTGCGGAAAATGGCTGACTTCAGCACCCCGGCGACGGTGCGCACGTTGATCGAGCAACTGGGCGACCCCGACTACCGCAAGCGCGACGTCGCGGCCAATTCGCTGCGCAAGATTCCCGAAGCGCGCGCCGCGCTGCTCAAGGAACTGGTGGCCTGCAATGACGCGAGCAAAGCCTGGAGCATCGCCGAGCTGCTGCCTTCTTTCGAGGGTAAATGGCGCCACGACCTTTTGATTGGCCTCTGGAAAAGGCTCCACGCGGCGATCAACGCCGAGGACCGGATTCAAACCGCCTTCTTGCAGGTGCTCAAACAAGCGGACGCGAATTATTCCTACCAGCAACTCGCGGGCGAGGCGGCCAGACTCGCCAAGGCGAAGAATTTCAAAGAAGCCGCGGCGTTTCTTACGCCGCTCAAAGAATTTTCGGAATTCAAATCAGAGGATAAGTTCCGGCTCGCGCTGGCGCAATTGAAATTGCATGCCCACACGCTTGCCAGCAACCGGCACCATCCGGCGGTGGAGATCCTCGCCGATCTTCACCGCAACTCGGCGTATCCCCTCTTCGAAGCGATCAAGAAAGAGCGCGCTCTTGAGGCCGAGGATCTGTTCAACCTCGGCTTCGGTCTCGTCGAACGGCATGGCGAGGAGCGCAGCCTGGGCAAGGATCTCCTGGAACATGTCGCCGCCAAATTTCCACGCAACAAGATCGGCAAAAACGCCAAGAACAAGCTCAAGCTCATCTCATGGTAAGCGCTGCCTAAGAAGGAGAGTGTCATGACGAAGCACGTATTGGCGCAGATCTGCAAGGGTATCCAAATTTTATCCTTCATCCTTCTGACTTCCGCCTTTATTTTGTCTTCCGCCGCGGCTTAGGAGCTGAAAAGAGTCAGGTTCGGTTATCCATCCCTCGGCTTCCGCCCGGGCCATATCTGGGTCGCCAAAGACGAGGGGCTATTCAAAAAGTATGGACTGGACGTCGATCCGATCTTCTTGCGCGGCGGGCAATTGGCAATTCAGGCTCTGGCCGCTGGTGATCCGCCGATCATGAGCATCGGTCAAGTGGTGCAAGCGAACCTCGCCGGCTTCGACCTGGCGCTGAGCGCCGGCGTGGAGAGCCATTACGACTCGACGATCTTCGGCCGCGGCAATGTGACCCGGCTCGAACAGCTGAAGGGAAAACGGTTGGGCATCAGCGGCTAAGGCGCCGCGACCCACTTCGCCGCCTTGATCGTCGCGAAGCATCTAAACCTTGATCCCAACAAGGACATGACGCTGGTCCCCGGGGGGCCCGACGCCGAACGCATCGCGGCCCTGTCCTCGGGCAAAATCGACGCCTCGGTTTTCAACTCCTCCACGGTTCCCATCGCCAAGCGCATGGGCTTCACCGAGCTGGTCTATTTGCCGGACCTTGGCGTCGAGGTGCAAGGCAACGGAATGGCAACCACCCGCGGCTATATCAAAAACAGCCGTGATATCGTCAAAGCGGCGCTCAAGGGTTACGTCGAGGGCATTAACTACATTTTTCAGAACAAGCCGGCGACTCAGAAAGTGTTCGCCAGATACATGCGTACCAACGACGCCGAAGTCCTCGAACAATCTTATCAGGTCTACCTCAAGACGACGGCGAGAAAACCTTACCCGACGCTCAAAGGACTCCAGTTCCTGCTCGACGCTCTGGCGCCGACCATGCCCCAGGCGAAAACCGCCAAACCGGAACAATTCGTCGATCTGAGCTTTCTTCAGGAGCTGGAGAAAGAGGGGTTCTTTAACGAGATGGCGAAAAGATATCCGTCGAAGTAAGCAAAGCTGGATTGTTCATGCAACAAGGCGCGGCACCCTACCGATTCCGCTTTCGCCAAAGGGAGGCCAGCCAGTGCTGCTGTTCCCGCGGCAGGCCGGGCGGGCGATAGTAATGGGTGATCTCCGCGAACCCCGCTTCCGTCATAAAGCTGCGCCATCGGTCCAAATCATGATAAGCGCCGTAGCGCTCACTATTCCAGCCTTCTTGGTTTTCTCCGCGCGGATTGGAGCTGAATAGCAGGCCGCCAGGTTTCAACGTCGCCCATAGTTCCTTCAACACCCGCGGCAACTCCTGGGTTGGAACGTGGAATAACGACGCGTTGGCGAAAATGCCGTCGAAATATTCCAGGGACAATCGCAGTCGGAGAAAATCCTGGTGCCAGACTTCGCAGCCGCTGGTGCTTCGCGCGAACTGAACGAATCGCTCGGCGCCTTCCAATCCGATCGCCACGTGGCCCATGTCTTTGAAGGCTTTTAAGTCGCGCCCCGGGCCGCAGCCGAAGTCTAAAATGCGAAACGGCGGATCGCCGCGCAAATGATTCAAGAGCTGGTCACGATTCTGCGAGACATCGTGGTCGCGGGTGCCCTCCCAGAAACTTCCGGCGTGCTGGTTGTAGTGAGCTAGGGTGGTGGCCGAAATCTCGGCCAATTCTTCGGCGGTGAGGCTGATCACCGCTTCCGACTTCGCGCGCGAAGCTCGTACATTTCCCATCTGTTTTTATCATGGCAACGCGCCGAGATAAATTCAACCCATCGTGGTTCGTCTCCGGAGCGGGAAAAGTCCAGGGTCAACCGGCGGATCGCAAACCAGCAAACGAGTAAGTGGAGCCCCGCGGGCAAGCCCGTGGCACCTTCCGTTACACCCGTCGGGCGGAATCCTGAGCGAGACCCCCGCCAAGGCCGGGGCTCGAGTCGAAGGGTCGATCCAAAACAGGACAATTAGAATGAAAACGAACTCAAGACTGTGAAAGGATCGCGAGGCGATGGAAGAGCTTGCTAAGTTTTTTTATCCCACGGATCGATAAAAGTGTAGATGCCTCTTTCGGCATAGTATTGCTGTTGGTATTTATAGAGGGCCAAGTTCGTATATTCCTCTCTGTGGTCATGGCCGTATTGATCTCGGTATTCGAACTTCATCGAATTGTGATCTTTCACGACTCGGATAAGCGTGCCTTTACAAGCATCCACGATTCTGCCCACGGTTCTCAAGCGCTCGCCTAAACTGTAAATGTCCGATTTCCCCTCCTTGTTCGCCCTCGCCGGTAGTCCAGTTTCGTCCAAGCGATTAATGTCATCGAGAGTATATTTGCGAGTGAAGCACTCCCGAACCCGGGGAACCGCAGGTAAGCTCGACTTCGACTTCTTGCCCGTCAAACGATTCCAGCCCCTTTTGATAAAGCTACCTTGTTCCACTCGCTCCTGAGGTGGTTGAATCAGTCCGACACCGCTCGCCAGGAACTCGGTGGCGTTGACCTGGATTTCTAAATCCTCGGGGTAGAGTTCGGTCAAATCTTGTCCGATAGCACGCAGTGAGCGCGCATAGTTGTTGAACTCCGACAGGATCTTGGGGGCTGAATTTAATTTTAGTACTGCCATGGTATAATTTTTCGTGCTACAAAAATCCTTCGGGTTAACCGCGTCGGAAACAAGAGCCATTTCCCAGCCGGCTTTTCGTCGCCCGACTTCCGATCGCATCCACCTGTATAAAATTTTACTCCGCTGGCGTGGTTTTGGAAAGAGAAAAAGAGGTGAGTAGACCCCGTCACCTGACGGCTTTGAAACATTTAAGGACTTTTTGTCAAACCTGGCACCTTTAAGGCACTCACGTTGATTCGGCGCGCCTGATCCCGCGCGGTTATTTTGCCGCACAGACAGTGATTTCTACCATCGTCCCCGGTGTCAGTGCAGCGCCCACGGCGGTGCGCGTCGGTAAGTTCCCCCGGTCGACCCACGCCATCCACGCTTCATTCATCTCGTCTTTCAGGCTCGCGTCAGCCATGTAGACCGTCGCGCTCAAGATGCGCGACTTGTTCGTGCCCGCTTTCACAAGCGCAGCATCTATCTTGCGCAGCACTTGTTCCGTCTGTCCTTTCATCGGCAGCGACTTGTCGTCGGCGACGACGCCGGAGAGAAAAACCAAATCGCCGAACACCGCAGCGCTGCAGTTCCATTCCCTGGGATTAATTCTTTCGATGTCCATAAATTTCACTCCTCGCTCAATGACGCATGATATATTAGCAGACAGGCATTAAAGTTCCGTCTTCCTCAAGTCTTCCGCCTAAACTCTTATCCCCTACTGAATCTCCGGTCTTCTCTCGTACCACTTCATATGCTGCTGGTAAGTATATCCAGCTCGCAGCACCGTCATTTCGTCGAACGGCTTACCGACCAGCTGCAGCGCAATGGGCAGATTATTTTCTGAAAAGCCGCAGGGAATCACGAGGGTTGGCAATCCAGCCAAGTTAAACGGCCCGTTGTATTCCGGCACAACATGCTTGAACAAAGTATCGATGGGGCCGACGTCCTTGACCAGAGGCGCCGGTCCGGCTTGGCAAGGTAACGCGAGACAATCGACTTTCTTGAAAACATCGGCAAACTCGGCGCGCACTCGGCTGCGTACTCGCTGGGCCTGGATGTAATCCGCCGAGTTGGTGAGTATCCCAAGATAAATGCGCGCGCGCCGCTGCGCCGCGCCGGTCTTTAAAACTCCCGCGGCATCGCTCTTATGGGCGGCCCAGAATTCGTTGTAGTAGATTACCGCGTTGGCGATGGTCGCGAGATTCAGTGTCGGGATTTTCACTTCCTCGACGCGGGCGCCCAACGATTCAAGCTCATCGATGGCCGTGCCGACGAGCTTGAGGACGACGGACTCGGTGCGCGGCGCGCATTCGTTGATATAATCGCGCGGCACGCCGATCACCATCCCTTTCACATCTTGGCGCAGGGCGCTCGTATAGTCTGCAACCGGCGCCGTACTGGAAGTCGGATCCTTAGAATCGTGACCGGCGATCGCGTTGAGCATATGCGCCGTATCTTCGACCACGCGCGCCATCGGGCCGCAATGATCAAGCGACCAACTGAGCGGCGCCAAGCCGTAGCGGCTGACGCGGCCGTAGGTTGCTTTCAAACCGGCGAGGCCGCAAAAAGCGGAGGGGTTGCGAATCGAACCCGCGGTGTCTTCGCCTAGCGACCCCAGGCAGAGGCCCCCCGCTACCGAGGCGCCCGAGCCCGTGCTCGAACCGCCGGTGATATGTTCCGTGTTCCACGGATTACGCGGCTGCGGTAGCTCGGGGCCGGGCATGCTGCTCATGTGCAGCTTGCCCAATAAGCCCGCGCCGGCTTCGCGCAGCTTGCTCACCGCCGTCGCATCACCCACCCCTTGGGTGAATTGGCGTACCCGCGCGGGCGCCCCCTCGACATCCAATTGGTCCTTCACCGCCACCGGAATGCCGTGCATCGGCCCGCGCCAATTGCCGCGCGCGATCTCCGCCTCGGCCGCGCGCGCCTCGGTCATGGCGCTCGCAGCCATCA
>JACPFE010000418.1 GCA_016183145.1 Deltaproteobacteria bacterium
CGAGTACGCCGAGCCCTACGTGACAATGGCCGTGCCACTGCAAAGCGCGCCGCGCAAAACCGACGGGGTCTTGGTTGCCAAGGCCAACTTGAAGTTTCTTTGGGAGGTCATCGGCGCAAGCCAATTTGGGAACGCTGGCACCTCTTATTTGATCGACGAGCGGGCTAAGCTCATAGCGCACCGGGACCCGTCATTGGTGCTCAAAGGTTTGCACTTGCAAGATCGTTCTAAACTCCGGCCCTTTATCAACAACCGTTCCGCCGATTCGGCGCCTGGTGAGATCGGACCGGGACTAACCGGCATTAAGGTATTGAGCAGCTATGCCGTGGTCCCGGATCTTGGCTGGGCCGTGGTCGTCGAAGAGCCGGCGGGCTTAGCATTGGCCGATCTGGAGCAGCTGCAGCGCTATGCCGTATTGCTTCTGGTCGTCGGACTATTGCTGGGCGGCGTGATCGCTGCATGGGTGAGTCGAAAAATCACGCGACCGATCCAGGCGCTTAGCGAGGTAGCGCGAAATATTCGTAACGGCAATCTTGACCGCAGGGCGGAAATCAAGACAGGGGACGAGATCGAAGCCCTGGCGAATGAATTCAATGAAATGACCGGGGCTCTGCAAAGCGCCTACGCCACGCTCGAGGACAAGGTGGAACAGCGGACGCGGGAGGTGTCGGCGCTTTACGAAATCGCCAGCGCAGTCAATGAGTCTCTGGATTTGCAAATAATTCTAAACGCAGTCATTGCGAAAATCACCGAGATCTTCGGTTTTGAGTGCACCCGGGTGTTTCTCTACGACGACCAGATAACTCAGTTGGAACTACGAGCTTCGTTCGAGGTGGACTCGGAACATTGGACGGGGGTTAAATTATTCAGGCGGGGACAGGGGGTCGTCGGTCGCGTTGCCGAAACCGGCGAACCGATGATTTTCGAAGACATTCTAGCAGATCAAACCTATGCCGCGCTCAGTGCTAGCCGAGCAACACAAAAAGCGGGACTGCGATTTTTCGCGGTATTTCCCATAAAGAGTCAAACTCGGGTTTTCGGCATCATCCTTTTCACTGGCAGATCGCCGCGGACACTGACGGAAGACGAAGTGCGCCTGCTGACTTCAATGGCCGAGCATCTTGGTGTCGCCGTCGAAAAGGCGAGCTTGTTTAGTCAGGTGGAAACGAGGTCGCGCCATCTTGAAGCGCTGAATAGCATCGGCGCGGCGGTGAGTCGATCGCTAGATCTCGGTATCGTCCTGAAAGCTGCTGTCGAGAAGATCGCTGCGACCCTCGGATTTGACGCGACCTGGATTTATCAACTGGAGCCGGTGGACGGCCAGTTACACATGAGCGCCTACCAAGGGCTCGACGACGAGGCAGCAGCCAAAATGGCGATCCGCAGCGCCGATACGGGCATCAGTGGTCAGGTAATGAAAAGCGGTCAAAGGCTCGTCTTTGAGGATATTCAAAACGATGCGGTGTACCGTGATTTGTCGCGGGCCGGAAGCGTTCGCGCTCTCGGATTTTTTGGTGGTGCCGCCTTTCCGATTCAGACTAAGAAACAAATCATTGGAGTCCTTCACGTCGCTGATCGGAAGATGCGTCAATATACGCCCGAGGAGTTACAGCTTATCGAATCCATCGTTCAAGGCATAGCCGTGGCAGTGGAAAACGCCCGACTGTTTGCCGAGGTCAAGGAGAAAACTGCGGAACTGGCCGAGGCCAACCAGGAGTTGGTGGAGGCGAGCCGGGCAAAATCGTCGTTCATCGCCGCCATGTCTCACGAGCTGAGGACCCCCCTGCACATCATCATCGGCAATTCGGAGTTAACCAGCGATGGTTTTTTCGGTGCGGTCAATGACGACCAGAGAGAAGCCATGCGAAAAGTTTCGCGCAACGCCCAGGTTCTCTTGAAGATGATCAATGACATTCTGGCGCTCTCGCGTAACGAAGCGAAGAAAATGGCTCTGGATGTTTCACAAGTCGAGGTGGACGAAATTATCGCGAATGCGCGTGCCCACGTGGAGCAGATCAACCGCGATAACCATCTCGAGGTCCGGTGGGATATCGAAGAAAGCATCCCGCCGCTGACAACCGACGCGATCAAGGTCGAGGAGATTCTCCAGAACCTGATCGGCAATGCCTTCAAGTTTACCCCGAAGGGAAGCGTCGAGGTGCGAGTGCGCAATCTATCCGGTGAAGATAGTATTCAGTTTAGCGTGTCGGATACAGGGATCGGAATCAAGACCGAGAATCTCGATAGAATCTTCAATGAGTTCGAGCAGGTCAGGGACGGCGACAACGGCAAATACGACGGCGTCGGTCTGGGCCTGAGCATCGTGAAAAAATATCTCCAATTGATGCACGGCGATATCCGGGTCGAGAGCGAATTCGGAAAAGGCACAACCTTTACCTTTACAGTTCCCAGAAACGTTACGCTCCATTCTTAATCAGCCGGCCGTATCGGTAGTGGTTCAGTTTCGCCAAAATTTGTAGGGGCAACCCTATGTGGTTGCCCGTTCGGAGGGCAGGCACGTAGGCCTGCCCCTACATCGATGCGGCGTTGAAATCCAACTGAACCACTACCGCGGTTTCTTCGCTCTTGACTTTGCAAGCCGCCCGAAGCTAGGAAAGACGGTACGCGGTTATGAATCGGCGCGGCGCTGCGCCGGCGTACAAAGGACTTTGCGATGAGCGGAGCATTATCGGGAATCAAAATCGTCGAAGCCGCCAGCTACGTGACCGGGCCGTTCGCGTCCCAGCTCCTGGCGGATATGGGCGCCGAAGTGATCAAGATCGAAGAGCCCAAGAAGGGCGACCCGTTTCGCGGCTGGGGCGAGCGCAACTATGCCGCGACCTTTTGCAGTCTCAACCGAAACAAGAAGAGCGTAAGCCTTGATCTGCGCACCGATGAGGGCTGCAAGATTGCGCTCAAATTGGCGGGCGGCGCCGACGCCTTAATCGAGAACTTCAGACCGGGAGTCATGGAGAAACGTGGGTTGGGCTACGAGCGAGTCAAGGCGGTCAACCCGAAGATCGTCTATTGCTCGATTTCGGGTTTCGGCCCGAAAGGCCCCTACCGCGACATGCCCGGCTACGATACCGTGGGTCAAGCGAGAAGCGGGCTCTTGAGCTTGTTAACCGATCCCGGCAAGCCGCAGGGTATGGGCGTGTCGTTCTCCGACCATCTGACCGGCATGTACGCTTGCTATGGCGTCCTGGCGGCGTTGATGCACCGGATGCTGACCGGGGAAGGGCAGCATGTCGAGACTTCATTGCTGCGCGCTTCGGTGTCGTTCGTCAGCGAAAACGCCGCCCGCTACTTCGAAACCGGACATGTGCCGCGTCGCAAACATCGTACGACCACGGCGGGTGTCTTTGCTTTCGAAGACCAAGACGGGTTGCCGTTCGTACTCCACATGTCCTCGCCGGACAAATTCTGGAACGGTCTTTTCGAGGTCGTCGGCAAACCGGAATGGTCCGCCGACCCGCGCTTGAATAACCGCAAGGGGCGGATCGCAAATTACGACGTCTTGGTCGCGGAGCTGCAACCGATTTTTCGCCAGGGACGGCGCGATGATTGGCTGCGCCGCTTGTTGGAAAAGGACGTTCCCGCAGCGCCGATCAACACCCTTGATGAGGTTTTCACCGATCCGCAGGTGAAAACCTATGGGTTCCCCATCGAGGTGGAGCACCCGAAGATGGGTAAAATGAAGTTAGTCGGCAACGCCGTCGATATGAGCCGGACGCCGCCGCGCATTGAACGGCCGCCGCCCATGTTAGGTGAGCATACCGAAGAGATCCTGGCGTCGCTGGGCTACGATGGCCGCGCTATTTCCGCTCTTCGAGACAAAGGTGTGATCTAACGGAGGAGTGAATTAGGGAATTAGTGAGTCAGTGAATTAGTGAGTTAGTGATTAGTGAAGAAGTGAGTTAGTGATTGTCGTCTATGCGTCATCCTTCGCTCATTCCATTTTCGCCCATGCGCCATCCGGCCCTCATTCCATTGTCCCATGACCATCACCATGGTTTGGCGCTGGCGCTGCGCTGCCGTAAGCAAGCGCTGGGGCAGCTCAAGCCGATGGGGTTAAAGGGACTCAAGGAGCGAGCGCAGGAGCTGCGCGAGTTTTTCACAAACAATCTGGTTCGCCACTTTCGCGCCGAAGAAAATGCGCTGTTCCCGAAGTTGCGTCAGTTAGTGCCGGAAAGCGCGGCGCTGCTCGATCAACTTGCCCGCGATCACCAGCAGCTCCGCGAGGCGATCGCGCGATTGGAATCCGATTCCGGCTTGGCGAAGCTGGTCTTCGATCTCGGCGATCTTTTGGAGCGCCATATTCGCAAGGAAGAACGCGAGCTATTTCCGCTCTTCGAGCAGCAGCTCGGCGAAACTGAGGCCGAGGCGGTAGGGAATGAAATAAAAGAGATCCTCGGGGCCCGGCCTGTCAGTCCATGATCTTGAGAAGCACGTGGCGGCGGTTTTTGGTATAGGGCCGCACCTGGCTCGGCCAGCGGCCTTCTTCAATCGCTTTGTCCCAGGCGGGGCTGGTTAGCACGTCGGGACTTTCAAGCTCGTAGATAGCGGTGTAGACCGGTTCATTAGGAATCTCGATGGTCTTCCGCTCGCCGCCGATGTTCATGGTCAGCGTGCCTCGCCTGTAACGGGTAACACCTAAGACTCCAGGAACCTTGTTTAGATTCGGAACATGCTCTTTATCGTAGACCTCGTTAAAGATCGCTTCATGTTCGGGGTCGACATCCATGCTGGCGATCATCAGGTACTTTGCTTTGCTTGCCATGGCGCTTGTCTCCTTGTGACGACTTGACTCCGATCCTATTGACTACATCCCCAAGAACGTCGTGATATCCGGCGCCGGGGACTTGATTTCCACGACTATGGATTCCTCGATTCCCTCGACGCCATGAGGCACTCCCTTCGGGTGGCGGCAGACATCGCCCGGACCGAGGATGTATTCTTCCCCGCCCACGGTCATTTTGACTTTCCCCTTGACGACGTAGGCCAGCGACTCGTGGGTGTGAACATGCAGCGGCGCGCCGACGCCGGGCGTGTAGTGAATCTCCAGGAAGGTCATCTCATCACCCTTGATCAGCGGTTTCACCAGCAGGTCGCCGCCGTACATCGGTTTGCCTTCGATCGATTTAACGATCACCCCTTTGACGTCGGCGTTTTTCGATAGGATCATGTCATCTCCTCAATCTGGGTTTTTACAGGTTATGTTATAAATGTAGCTCGGAGCTGTCAATTCGTCCATAACCTGAAGTGTTTCTGGTAGACCTCCGTGCGCCGGTTCTTGAGCAGCGGCAGTTTTTGCCGTGTCTCGTTCACCAGAGCTAAATCCAGCTCGACGATCTCCAATCCTTCCCGCTCGTCCATGTCGGCAAGCACGCGCCCCAAGGGGTCGACGACCATGCTATGGCCGGTGTAGATATTGCCAACCTGGTTCGGGGCGATGACGTAGCAGCCATTTTCCAGCGCGCGGGCTTTGATCATCGTCTGCCAGTGCTCCACTTTGAAATCGCCTTGGACCCAGCCCGAAGGAGCGATCATAACGTTCGCTCCCGCCAGCGACAGCATGCGCGCCATTTCCGGAAAGCGCAGATCG